>JBCBJE010000644.1:0-3809 GCA_038523735.1 Cyanobacteria bacterium J06626_18
GCTTCACCCGGGCCCTGACCGCCGATGGTCTGTACCGATCCATCAACGACGCTGACGCGGTCAGGATTGTAGAGGAATGCTGTGCGAATGTTGCCACCGGGTTGACCACCGCTAGCCTCATCTGTGATGAAGGGATTATCGATAAATTCGTACTGGGGACCCCCTGCCGCCGCGATCGCATCCACCAGCGTCTGCAGCGTCACGTCCGCCGCAATCACGTCATCCACAATCTCGCCGCCTGTGTTGTCCTGTACCTCCTGCAGACCAATGACGTCGGGCGTATTCAGGTTATTGACGATTTGCTGGGCGATCGCGTCAAATCGACCATCGCCCAGGTCATCATCTACGTTGCGAGCTTCGCCATTGTTGGTGTTGGCCTGCACCTCAACCACTGGGTCTAGGTTGAGGACGTTGTAGGTTGCGACCGTCAGCTTGTCGTCATCCCCCGCCAAAGTCGTTGTTTCCGGCTGCAGCCCAGCTGCCTGCACATTCGCTGTGAAGTCTTCTGTTGGCACAATCTGGAAATTACCAAAGTCGTAGCTGATGACGCCCGTGACGTCGCCCAGCGTATCGCCAGCATTCACCGCTGGGTTATCGAAGCCGGAAACCGTCGAGTCGGTGTCAATCTGCACCTTATCGGGGTTGAAGTCGTCGGGGCTGATGTTGAGCGTGCCGCGATCGCTAATGCCCGTCGCGCCTGCGGCCTGATCCGTAACCGTGAAGATTTCACCAAAGCGGTTCGTGCCAGCAACGGCCACCACATCCTGCGCCGTAACCCGCATGCCCTCTAAAGACTCGAAGAAGTCTGCACCGTCAGTAGTAGGGTCGAAGCTAGCAAAGGCATCGTCGTTGATGTTCTCGGTAGGAACCGGACGACCATTGCTGCCTAGAATGATGGGTGCAGGTAGGGCGTTGCCGCTGGCGAGAACTACCGTGTCGGTCGCTAAAAGCGTAGTGATGTCTAAGTCAGCACCGCTGCCAGACGGATCTTCTTCGCTCACAGTGCCCGTCACTTCAACGCTGTCGCCGACTGCAACCCCGGCATTAGATACCTCAACAAAGATGCCGTCGGAGGTCGCAATATTGCCATCGCCTGCAGCATCCTGCAGATAGAAGCCGTCGCTGGCAACAGCTGTCACAATGCCCCTGGTCAATACAAACTGACCGACCACGGGAGAATCATGCCCTGCCCCTTGAATATCGAAAATTGCTACCTCCGGGACCGAGCTGATATCGGTTACGGTGACGCTGGTGGCCCCACCCGAGAAGCCAGTCGCACTGGCCTTCAGGGTAACGCTTTGATCGCCATCGAAGACCATATCGTCTACCCCTGTCGCAATGAAGGTGACAGAAGTCTCACCGGCGGGGATAATCACAGTCTCAGGTATGGCGGCTTCGTCGGCATCACTGCTGAGGAGATTTACCTCTAAGTCACCCGAGGTGGTGTCATCAGGGCGAGTCACCGTCACCGTGGAGGTTTCATCCTCGGCAAAGCTAGCGGGGTCAGCGGTCAAAGATAGCGCTGGCAAACCCGCAGGCGTTCCCAGAATTTGAATATTGTCAAAGGCCATCGCCTCGAAGGGGAAGTCCGCATCGAAGGTGAGCGTCAGTGTAGAGCCCGTGCCATTGATCGCAGTCATGAACGTATCGAGTTCGCCAGCTCCGGCACCACTAGCAGGCGCCTTGTCGAGGAAAGTGTTGGCGGCTTCGCTGTCATCTTCTGCCAACAGCTTCATAACCGGATTATCGCCAGCAACTTCAAGCACCCGGCCACCGCCTGAAGGCGCTCCGCTATCCATAGGCCGTGTCGTAAAGCCGTTAGCCTCCAATGGATTGAGGTCAAACGCGGTCTGGGTAGCGCCGCCATCGATTTGCACCGAGAAGACCGCATCGGTATCAGCTGCGAAACCACCAAAGCTGCTATCAGAGATACCGCCCATATCGATTTGCAGGGCCAAGTCCGTGAAGCCAGCAATATCAAATGTCCAGCTTGCGGTCTGGTCACCGCCAAACTCGTCGCTATCCGAAACGCCGAAGAAGTCGTTGTCGAGGTCGCTATTCTGCCCGAAGACGCCTTCAGCATCCCCTGTAAAGACACCGCCGCCAGAGTAATCAAAGACGCTGTCGTCCGCCAGGCTGAAAGGAACCCCAGCCGATTGGGGCCAGGCATTGCGGCTACCCACTCCGAAAAAGTCACCGCCGCCACCGTCTAGGTTATCGGTAGCAGGGTCAAAGCTGCTAATTAAATTGACCGCATTACCATCAAAATCTTCTGCCGCCACCAAGCTACTGACTAAGCCACCCTCAATTAGGATGTGCTGAGCAGCGTAGGCTTCCGAACCACCATCAGAGGTACCGAATACTTGCAGAGTGAGTGTGGAACCGGTCCCCATGATCGCCTCCGTCAGCGTCTGAAACTCATCGTTCAGCGTGACGCCGTTGATCACGAGCGGATCGTCTAGCGTCGGCGTGGCACCGCTTTCCATGGTGTAGGTTTGGCTACCGGCCTCGTCTACCGAACCAACAAAGATATCCTGAAACGCGCCGCCGTCAATGCTGTAAGACCAAACGTAGGAGTCATTAGAGGACTCGAAATCCCCCATTGCTGCCATGTCGATGGACAGCATCAGGTTGGCAACGTTATTGATATCAAACTCCCAAGTCGCCGTAGCTGACCCGCCAGGATTGCTGTCATTGACGAGATCGATAGCGCTGAAGAAGGTATCAGTAGAAGCTGTTGTGGAGTCGATAAGGCCCTGCGTATCGGGGGCAAAGACACTGCCGCTGATGGGAAAAACACTGTCGTCAGCAATGCCGAAGGGAACGCCTGCCGACTGAGGCCAACTGCCGTAAGCCGCAACGCCAAACCAATCACCTGGACTCCACGTCGCCGGATCGTTGCCGCCACTAGTGGTTACTGTAAAACTATCGAGATTTTGATTCGTACCATCAACAAGATCGAACGCGATCGCTGCCATGCCAAGTAACTCCTAATCAATACGCTCTAACGCTCGCTCGGAAAATCGCAGCTCCTCTGCAGCCATGCATCTGTCAGCAGCGATCGCAGACAAACACCTGACGATTGGGAAACCACCACACAGAACCGACTCCAAATCGCATCTTCGACGAAACTAACCTTCTCTGAGACTTTCCTGTTGCGATTGCTACGCCGTGCTTTGTCGCTAGAACGGCAAGACAAAACGTGCCTCAGTCCCCAGAAGCCCAGAAATGAATGAGACTTGAAACAAGTCGGAAGTTTTAACAAACCTGCTTATCTTCTCAGGTGCGGGTAAAGCGAGTGTAAAGCTTTCCTTAAAGCCCAGAAGATTTACGGATCTTGAGCTTCCAGCATCAAACGCTGCCGACAGGTTAAGGCGATGAAAGGCGAACACCCTGCAGCTCGACAAGGACAGACGCTGTCGAGAATATTCCTGGCCAGGCTTCAAGTACGAGCGCATGCATCGACAGCCCTGAAGCATCACCGTGAACCCACAGATTTCTCTTATAAGAAAATTCAAGCCCACCTGCCTTGAGGTTGCTAATCTAGCTGGCGAAATAGGCTGTGCCCGCAGATTTTACACTGCTTTTTTGGGAGGAAATTCAATTTAGGTAAAACCCACTTAAGACTTCCTTTAACCTGGCTTAATCCATCCTTTTATCTGAATTAATCAAAGCGTAGTCACTGCCGATGTTTGATTTGGATGTAATCATTGTCAGTCAGTTGATTCAGGCGATAATCAATCGGAATCCAAGAAAAAACCGCAAGTATTGTAGGCCAGATAAATCTAGGAACAAAATCTTGGAAGATA
>JBCBJE010000645.1:0-3806 GCA_038523735.1 Cyanobacteria bacterium J06626_18
AACCCACTACCCACTACCCACTACCCCGTCACTCCCCTACTCCATCACCCCATCACTCCCCTACTCCCCCTCTTCCCAACCCACAAGGAGACCTTATGACTATTCTTCAAAACTTCCGTCTACCGTTGGTTCTTTTCGCTGCGATCGGCAGTGCTTTAACAGCAGGTATCTTTTTTGCGTTTTCGACGTTTGTAATGCAAGCGCTGGCTGAGCAACCCTCAGCACCTGGCATTGCGACCATGCAATCGATTAACATCACCGTGATCAATCCCTGGTTTATGGTGGCTTTCTTTGGCCCCGCTGTGGCGGGTCTGGTGCTGACGCTGGCAGCGGTGCCACAGTGGAATCAGCCCGGTGTCGGTTATTGGTTGGCAGGGAGCTTGCTTTACCTGATTGGGACGATTGTTGTCACGATCGCAGGCAATATCCCACTGAATGATGCTTTGGCGAGCGTGAGTCCAGCCAGTACCGAAGGCACCATGCTTTGGGCAAAGTACCTGACAGATTGGACCTTTTGGAACCATGTGCGAACAATAGCCGCCTTCTTGGCAGCGGCCTTGTTTACCCTCTCACTCTGCCAGCGAACCGGGCTACCCACTTAGACGTACGCGTAGCCTAGCCTGCAAAATATCCCGCAAGAGAACCCCGATTTCTTGGAGAAAGCTAGCGCACTAACTAGCAGCCTCTCGGATAGAAACCAGGGTTCTGAACACATCGATTGAGCGCACACACTGCATCAGACTTCCTAGCTTCGTGAGTTTGGTGTACAGGGAGATCGCGCAAACGGGGCATCCAAGAGTTACCCAGTTCGTATATAGTCAAATTCCCCTTGTCTGCCTCGCGTTTGCAGGTGTGCTGATCGACTGTCCATTCATGTAGCGAGGGCGTCGGGTGTCCCGTTTCTGGACTTGGGAGTAGCTCCTTTAGCTGCCTGGATATCATGTCGAATGTATAGCAGGGGTACGAAGAGTAGCTATGGTTGTACTTTTTGTCCACGGCATGGGTCGATCGCCCCTATCGGGTTGGCTATTGCTACATCGATTGCGCCAGTCGGGATTGGCGACCCAAACCTTTGGCTATATCGCAGCACTTGAGGACTTTGATGCGATTGTCGATCGCCTGAGGATGCGAATAGAGGCGCTGGCTAGTATCGATTCGTATGTGGTGGTTGGTCAATCCTTGGGAGGCGTGTTGCTTCGTGCGGCCCTCAATGCGCTCCCCCACAACACCGCATTACCTTCACAGGTTTACTTACTAGGTTCGCCCATACAGCCTTCACGCCTCGCGATGAAATTTAGAGACAACATTCTCTATCGCTTCCTCTGTGGTGATTGTGGCCAGTTGCTTGGATCCGCTGAACGGATGAATGCAATAGGTCCAGTCAAATCACCGACAACCGCAATCATGGGGGTTAGTCGGTTAGCTAGTACGATTGGCCCGTTTAATCAAGAATTGAACGATGGCGTAGTTTCTGTCTCCGAAGTCAGCGCTGAATGGCTATCAGCCGCGATTCAGGTGCCAGGCATACATGCATCGCTGCCATCCAGTTCAGTAGTCGCAAGCATTATTATACGAGGACTACCTCCGAAGGTGGGTTAGGTATGGATTTTATTTCTGCTTCATTTTCAGCCGTTTGATTGCTTTTCTATGCTTCGTGATACAAACCGTAAAACATCAAAAAACTCTGGCCTTCAGTTTCATGAACATCTTATCATTTTGACCAAACAAGAGGTTGAAAGTTTATTAAGTAAGCTATGTTCAGATCTTGGTTTCTGCCTATCACCAAAGGTACAAGCAAGACTAATAAATAGTCCACCAAGAAATCCTCACAGGTTCTCTGAGGTTGTGATGCTTGCAGAGGGTTTTGAGTTAGGAAGTGAATCAGGCTTATACGAACAAGTTTTCCAATATGTCTTAAGGGCCTTTGAAACCTCTAGTCGAAACACTGGCTAGTGGCTAAAGAATCTCACTTAACTTGAGTCAGTCTGCCAATCTTTAATAGTGTGGTTTTTCCATTGTCCACGGACAGTATCCAAGTGGATATCTCAGTTGAGCGATCAGAGAAGTCATGAATATGATTGGCCTGCTCTCCACAAGTCGCTGGGTTTTAATGTGAAGTCAGACAAAACAACAGACTCAATGCAATCATCGCCTCGAAACTGTTTTGCTGTGCCAAATTCGCCCTGCTTGGTGTCCATATTGTAGATAGAGAGTGTGGGTTGCTTGGGTTGGCCGATGTAGCGCATCCCCCCAATTGCTGCGTAATCTACAATCCAATATTCTTGGACGCTAATCGATTCATATTCAGCCAATTTAGTTAAATAATCATCGCGCCAATTCGTCGAGACTACCTCAATGACCAACGGTGGAGAAACATAAGCCATTGCTGAACTGGACAGTCCTTTCATCCGTTGCCATTCGGCTTGCTCAAACACAACAATGTCGCCCCGTCTAGCCGTTTCGCGACCATTGCGTGAGCCAATAGCAATCAACTTAGAACGTTTGGGAATGAGGGGCAGATTTTTTTCTTGGCAATGGAGTCTTAGCTGATCACAAATATCATCCGCCACATCTTCATGATTAGCGGTCGGGTCGCTCATTGGCACAGGCTCACCCTCGATCAATTCATAGAGTTGATCGTCACTACTATCCCAAGCAAGAAACGCTTGCAGGGACATTGGTGAGTGTACAACAGGCAAGCTAACAGCTTGAGTCATGATTGAAACAACTGATTATTCACATCTAAGATTGATTATTCATTCCTAAGGTATAGCGCAATAAGGGATCATGCTCAGTTGTTGGTTACAAGACACTAATCAGACGGCAAAGCCGATCGCAGTGTTTCCTCAATGGATCGCGGCTGCCACCCCAATACCTCCCGTGCCTTCTTAGCATCTACCCGCACACAGCGATCGTAAATGTAATGCACTCGCTCCCGATTCAGAGGCAGATTCCAGCCAGTGAGTTGACCAATTGGGTCCAGAAGATTTCCCACTAAGCGGATTAACCACTCGGGCGCATCGGCGGGCACCGAAACTCCTGTCATCTCCCCGATACAGGCAAACATCTCCCGCGTTTTCAGCTCTCCAGTTGAAATGATGAAGCGATCGCCCGGTGTGCCCTTCGCTGCCGCTAGCAGCATCGCTGCAACCAAGTCATCCACATGCACAATGCCCGTCATGCGATCGCCCCCCGGCCACAGCTTTAATCGCCCGCTAAGAAACAGCCGAAACACGGGGCCAAAATGAGGATCGTCCGTACCCAGGATACCGGCTGGCAGGATGCTAACAACGGGTAAGCCCTGAGCGGCGAAGCGATCCACCCACTGCTGGGCCTCATACTTGGTGCGATCGTAGGCGGATGAAAAGTCTTTCTGCGTGCGCTGGTAGGTCTCATCCACCACCTGACCTTGGGTGTCGCCCAAGACCCCAATCGTGCTGCAGTAAATCAGTTTTTGCACTGATGCCGCCTGCGCTACTTCCAAGACCGCACGGGTTCCGTCCACATTCACCCGCTCCATTTCGGCCTCATCCACTGTGCCCAAATCCACACAGGCCGCTGTATGGAAAACAGTATCAACGCCATCCATCGCGGTTTTGAGGACGGTGCGATCGGTAATGTCGCCATACACCAGCTGCAGATTGGAGTCAGCTAAACGAGACAGATGACTCGTTTGACGCACCAGTCCCACCACAATGTCGCCGCGCGCTTCCAGGGCTCGCATCAAGTGAGATCCGGTAAATCCGTTTGCACCTGTGACTAATGCTTTCATACAGTTCGTCGATCCTAAATCTGTATGGCATCTT
>JBCBJE010000646.1:0-3795 GCA_038523735.1 Cyanobacteria bacterium J06626_18
AGTTCAGATCAGCATCTGTGATAACGGTGTCGGGATCCCCCCTACGATCAAAGCCAAAATTTTCGATCCCTTTTTCACAACCAAAGGTGTGGGCAGAGGAACGGGCTTGGGTCTAGGCATCTGCTTCAAGATTATTCAGCAGCACCGAGGCAAGATCGAGGTCTATTCAGAAGTGGGTAAAGGCACTGAGTTCTGCATTACGCTATTGCGGGATGCTTTACCCATGGAGCCCACCGAAGACATTCCTCTGGCAGTTGCGTCTTAGGTTTCCGAAGCTGAAGAGGAGCTACCAAAGCTAGGCGTCAGGAACGCAACCAGGAATCCGATCGCGAAGCCAGCACAGTTACGAAATAGCGGTAACCATTCGCTGGTACGGGTGACTACTGGGCCAATGCCGAAGGCAACAAACAGAATGCCCCACAAGGGCGAAAAAATAAGAACCCACTGCCAAGCAATGATCTGGCCCTCTTTACGAGGATGGGCCGCAAATCCACAAACCAGGCCACCTACGATGGAAGTTACAAGCGTCAAAATCCACTGTTCTTGGGGCAGTCCGGGAACTACAGCACAGCCACCACGACGGAGGCAGGTTTCAATCGAACCTAATGCGTCTAGAATCGCCCGATCTTCCCCATTATCGCGGACGAAGAACTGGTTGCCGTAGCGGGTCTGCAGCTCAATCCAAAAGGTTCGAGGCAGGAATTCATAGAGGTCATCACCAACGCTGAAGTTTAGCAAATTGCCGCCTCGAGGATCAGCCACAAGCATGACGCTGTGTTTATCTAAGCCCCAGAACTCCTTAACCGCCCGCCCCGGTGTCTGATCGTACTGGGTCAGTACCCGGAGCTTCCAGCCGCTTTCATCTTCAAAATCTTGCAGATGCTCGTTGAGCCGTTCTTCCTGGGAATCAGTCAGGGATCGGGCCAGGTCGATAATGAATGTGGGTTCGTCGGGTAGCAGGTCAGGGTTGTTGTAAGCGATCGCTGCGGGTGTCGCCAAGGACCAACAGCAAAACCCGATACAGACTGCTAATCCCCACTGTAGAAACTGCTTCGTTGCCAAGAATCCCTTCAAAGTACTCATAGACCGTAGCACCGTCCCCGTAAATCACTAAATGCAAAGTTGTACTGCAGGGATTTAACTTGTGTATCCCATTAGTTACAGATATTTAACTTATTCTAAGGGATCTGGTCTAGATAAGCCGCCGTCAGTGCGTTCGGAAGTGTCTGCTTTTGTTAGTGGGGGAGGGATAGAAGGCTTCAAATCGACTTCGGTTGTTTTGCCAGAAGGCAGCTCAGGAAAGGGAGCCGACTTGTTTTTAGGGCTAGGAGCCGTTGCTTTGGGTTGGGGCAAGCGCTGGGTAGAGTGAGAAATCTCTTGGCGCGGATGGGGGACGGGGCGGGCGGAGGCTGAACCAGCCGTCGGGCGACGGCGATCGCGACTCGGGGGCTGCATCAAAGTTTTCCAGGCAGTGCGCACACCCACCATCAGGCTACGGGTGCTCACATGAACACGCTTGGCTTGCTGACGCATGCCGCTGACACTCTGATCGACTTGCTGAGCCACCCGACTGGCATTCTGGACGCCATCGGTCATGTCATCAGTGAGTTCCGTAATTTCTAAACTGGTGAGCCGGATGGACTCAAGCGTGGGAGGCAGTTCTCGACTCAGGGTGTCGCACAGCTTTTCAACGCTCCGAGCAGCCCGACTCAGTTCCCTGACAGCCGGTATTAGCGTCACTAGGACCGCTGTCAAGCTAACGGCCACCAGCAGAAATGAAAGTCCTAACCAAAATAGGGGGGCTATCACCATAAAGCGTTGCGGCTAGTCGTCATAGCGGGGTGAGGAACTCTCTTTGCTGGCTAGGGTCGAGTATTCTCGCTCCGTTGCATCCTGACCAGCGGCGACTGCTTCGCGCAATCGCGTTAGAGTCTGCTCCCAGTTTCGCAGGGTAGTCGCCGAGAGGCGATCAGTCTGCAGTTGCAATGAGGTCGCTAAGTCTTCGACCAGTTCTGGCAAGGCGTCGGCTGATTTACGGAGAAACTGACGGGTCTCGCGTCCAGTGCGAGGCGCAACTAGGATGCCGGTCACAGTTCCAATCACCGTACCGACTAGTACGCCACCCAAAAACGCCCCTGATTTGTTGTTTGCCATGGTGCTAAACCCTCGTGAAATTATCCCGAAATGACTTGCCTCAAATTTTGCTGGCTAAAGACTATTCTACAAAGCACCTCACTTATCGAATCCTGGGTGATCGGCGTCGCCAGCGTCCTCGCTGCAGCAGCCGTAATCCCATCAGCGCCACCGCCAATACCTTCTGGAGCCGCTGAATCTGTAATTCGAGCAGGGCGTAGCGTTCGCGTAAGGAAGCAGTAGCTTGTTGTCCACGCAAAATCAGCTCCGGTCTGATCACCGGATTCAAGGCCCAATGGGTGTTGCGTTCCCAAACCGTAAGGACAACAGCAACAGTCGCCAGAGCCCGCTTAACTAAGCAAATCCGCCAAGCCAAGTAAAAACAGAAGAGGGCGATCGCAATATTGAAAGCAATGGCAAGCTGTATCACAAACAATTCTGGCATCAAAATAGTGGTGGCTACCGATTGCAGTTTAACCTTATCCTGGTCGTTTCCTGGTCATTCATGTCACGAGATGACGAAGGTGAGAGACCATGCCACTGAAATTAGTTCGATTTGAATCGAGCAAATTGGGTTTGGGTAGAATTTGCAGGTTCCCGTTGTGACGTGCCATGGCTCAGCAAGTACTCTACGTCGATCCGGTTCAAGGCCAAGATGATCGCGAGGGGCGCGCTGCCGATCAGCCCCTCAAGACCTTTTCAGCCGCTCTCCAGCGCAGCCAGTCAGATACTGTAATTCGCCTCAAAGCAGGGTTGTATCTTGCCAGCAACGGCGAGCAATTTCCTCTCACGATTCCTGCTGGCTGCCAGGTAATTGGCGAAACCCAGCGCGATCGCCCTACGGTCATTCTCCGGGGTGGCGGTTCGGCCCAGCATCCCAGCTTAGGCACACAAACCGTTACCTGCATTTTGTTAGCTGATGCGAGTCTGCAAGACGTGAGCATCACCAACACGGCGCCTCAGGGTATCGGGCTCTGGTTCTCAGAGGGCCGGAGTCAGCTGAAAAACAGTGTGGTGGCGCAGTGTCCGCAAGCGGGAGCCGTCGCATTGGGAACGGCATTGCCTTCGTTAGAAAACAGCCTGTTTGAAAGCTGTGGAACGGGTGTGACGTTTTTGAGTCAGAGCAAAGGACAGTTGGCCCGGGTCATCTGCCGCGACAACGATACGGGTATCACACTGCAAGATGCTGCGGCACCTTTGATTCAGACCTGTTTGCTGGAGCAGAACAAAACGGGCATCGCGATCGCCGATACCGCTAACCCGGTACTTCGCAGCAGCCGCATTATTAGCAATCAAAGCTATGGCCTGCGCCTGACCGGACGCGCCACTGCCGACTTGGGTCAAGCGCAGGATCCGGGCAACAACATCCTGCGTAGTAACGGTCAAGCCGATATTCAAAACAGCAGCCAGCGATCGCTGCAGTCCTGCCAAAATGACGTCATTCCTCAGCGCTTAGAGGGTCGCGTTGAGTTAATTGCTAGCGAGATTCCCGATGCGTCGGTGGTGCCACCGCTCCTGTTCGATCAACCAACGGCGGCCCCCACGCCCCAGCCCAGCCCAGCTCCTGGCAGCCCCGATGACTTTGCTGAGGTGCCTAAAGGGTCGGTTCGCTTCAATGATATGGATACTCATTGGGCCGGGCCGTTTGTTGACGGGTTGGCC
>JBCBJE010000647.1:0-3794 GCA_038523735.1 Cyanobacteria bacterium J06626_18
GCAAAATTGTCAAATTCCAGCAATATCTTGACAGCTTGAAATTCGCCAACTTGTAGCTCTTGTAAACAACTTGTTTGACAGCAAGCTAAATTTAGACCTGAAATGGTCTGAAACAATGATGCAATGTTGGACAATAACGATATCTAGACCCAGCCCCAATCCTTTAGCCTATAGCTGTCAGCGGTGTACTGCTCTGCCAACCCCGAATCGGGAAACCACACAGCCTCTAGCGGTTAGTTGATTAGGCTGATTTACTTAGATGATGCCAACAAGGAATGAAATAATCGGCCAGCACATTATCAACTTGCCAGAAGTCAGCGTAGCTATCGCCGGAGCAGTAGCGGCTGATGAATACAATCAGCAAATCCTGGAACGGCACGATCGCGTTTTGAGTGAACTGAGGATCGGTGTAGAGGGTGTTGATGACATTTTGCAGATGCAGCAGATTAATTGCGATATCCGCAAACAGACTCGCTTCTGTTGCCAGAGTGGGTAAATAGGTGGCGCTGTATTCGGTGAGGAAAATTTGGTGGAGTTGGGCGATCGCCCGCTTCAGCTTCACCTGTAGGCGCATCATCTGCTCGGAGGAAAGCTGCTGAGGAGGGAGCGCAGTCAGCAGTTCCGTTTCCAGTAGGGAAGCTTCCATCGGTGACGAATGCAGTTCCAGCAGCGGCTGAAGTACACGCAGAAATAGGAAATCCAGGTCTGCTAGCGTCAGATCCAGGTTAGTGGGATAGTCCGTAAAGGCAGATGAGCTGGGCAACTCATGAGCAGCATTGGGGTTGCTCCATACAAACTTGAATTCGGCAATGTCAGCAACCAGTTCTCCCAGCAGATGCGTAAACAGCAGACCCAATCGCTGGCGCACTTCGCCATGGAAAAACTGCTGCGCCCGCTCCGGATTCAAGAAGACATCCGCGCCGTCGAAGTGAAACAGTTCGCGACAAGTGAGGGGGCCGACGGAAGTGTAGGCAGTCTCTTGCGCCCGCAGTGGTTCACCACAGTCTGCCAGGGTCGCATAATCGCTCTCAAACTGACTGAAGAGAAGCTGCCAGTAGTGGCCCCAAATGTCGTGAATTAGGAACATTTCGGCGTCTTTTTGGGGCAGCACACCAATGCTTTGGGACAAGCGCTGAATTACTGCGTCTGGGGTAACGGGATGAGCTTGTTCAGGCAAGGCGTTGAGGCGATCGCACACCCGCTGCAGCCACTTACTATCGACACCTGCCGGATCACAAGGACCAAAGGTCGGAAAGCGCTTGAACTTCTGAAAGCTAAAGCCTGCCAGCTGTTGCTGCAGACGCTTGAGTGCGGCCTGATGTTCTGGGACAGTGACGTCAGCCCAGACGGCATCGGTTCCCTCTGTGGGAAAGTCCACGCAGAAATATAACTGAGTCGGGGTGAAGAGCGCCCCTAGCTTATGAGGGTTGACTTGAATGCCGCCGAACAGCCTTTGAAACAACATCCCAAATGGCCCTGATGGCAGGGGATCGGGAGTCTGGGGCGATAGGTCAACCGTGGCCAAGACAGCTGTGATCAGGCGACGCTGCTGAGCGATTTCCTGGTCTACCTGTTCCAAATGGTGCGCGATCGCCTCCATGACCTCATTGGGCAGGGCAAAGCGATCGCCCATGGCCTGAATGCCTGTAGGTGTACTCCAGTTAGCGGGTGTCGGATCAGGCTGGTACTTCGACAGGGTAGGCGATGCTAACGTTCCTCGCCAGCCCACCCCGCCAACGGCAAAATAGCGACTGACTAGCAAGGCTGCTTGCACAAAGGCCCGTCGTATCGACAGGGGGATTTCCTCCACAGGTAGCGCGTCCTGGCAAATGGGATGGGCAAAGGACTGCAGCGATCGCTGAATTGTGCGAAGCCGCTCGCGTCGGCGCTGCACCAGCGTTGGGTCAGCGTCTTTTGATTCACTAATCAGAAAACGAGACAGCGTCAGCGCTTCGGCAATCTGCGATCGCTGGGCCGCGCTCAGGCAAGGCGTAATCATGGGTTCTTCCACTTTAGGGAATAGGGAACAGGGAGGTGTAGTTGATGCGGCTGCGTACCGCATATAGGGTGCAATCAGGGTAAATGGGGCACATGCGCTCAGTTCACTCGTACCAGGCGAATCTCGGTGCGCTGCTGGCGGGCGTCGGTGGGGTCAATTCCTGATAGTGGCAGATAGAAACCTTTCCCCTCAGCCACGATGTTATGCTGCACTCCCTGGTTTCTGAGGTAGTCCACCACTATCTGCGCCCGCTGCTCACTGAGCTGCTGATTCACGTCGGCGGGTCCGGTCTGAGAGGTATGACCAATGACGCGTACTGCTACCGTTTCGGGGTTAAATTCCTGAACTTCAGAGACCAGTCCCACCAGGGTTTGTTGTCCTGCTGCGGTGAGTTGAGACGATCCGGTGGCAAACTCCACTTTGCCTTGCACGTTGAGGTTACCGATATCGGGGGCTGCCTGCACCTCAGCAGCAGTTACTTGAGGCACGGCCACTATCTGGCTGTCTCCGCCCGCAAGCCGTTCGGCCAGTTCAGGATTATCTTCGCGTACGAGGTCAATCAGAGTTTCGGTGTTTTGTACCGACTCCCGCAGAAAGTCAGCCGTGAACAGACCTTCGGGATTAGCGGGGATTTCATTCAGACGACCGGACAGCACCAGGACCGCCGCGATCGCGCCAATGCGTCGCTGTAGCGTGCCATCTGCCATCCAGGTTTGGGCTTCGGTCGCGGTGAAGAAATCAATTCCCTGGAGAATAGCCCCCGCATCAGCAGGGGAGAGGTTACCATCTTCAGCGACCTGTGCCTGTAGTTGAGACGCTTCACGGACGTTCGAATCAATCCGGCGGTAGTAGTCTTCCAGAAACGCCGAGACGACTTCGGGCTGTGAATTCACCAGCTGCTCCGACGCCACAATGACATCCACAATTGAGTTGGGTGCATCATGGCTAGAGAGCACGGCAGTATAGCCCTGCTGGCGCGCTTGGGTAACGTAGGGTTCCCAGAGGACGGCGATCGCCACGTTTTCATTGGGGTCCTGCATGAGGTCCCAGGCTTCGGAAGCATCGGCCACTCGCACCACTTCAAAGTCCGATAGGTTAAACGCATCGAACTTGGTGTCGAGCACTAGCGCCAGATACTCACTTGGCGTATCGCCTGCAAAGGCAACCTTTAAAGCCTGCTCGTTGTTGCGCGCGGTCTGCAACAGATTACCGATATCGAGCAGCGAGGTAAGGGAACTGTACTGAGGCGTATTCAGGACAACGGCATCGGCCCCTATTGTCCGATCAATCAGCCCTACCACAATGCCCTCTGGCTGCTGTTGTAAGTACTGATCCAACGTAGTGACGATCAGATCGGCTCGACCTTCTCCCAATGCCTGAGCCCGAGCCGCCTGATCAAATTCGTCTTCGTAGTTGAGGGTAATCCCGCCTTCCGCCAGTACCGATTGGAAGGCGTCGTTGCGAAACGTACTGTAGCCGCTGAAGGTATCGCCCAAAACGGTGATCTGAACTTGGCCACGAGGAGAAACCACTGCATCTCGATGCGGCTGACTACCATTGCCAAACAGTCCCGGAGAGGTCTTGTTGAGGTACCAAACTCCCCCACCCAACAAGCCTGCTGTAATTGCAAACGTTCCGATCAGAGCGGGATAGTTGACTTTCGCCATTAATGTAATTTCCTTAAGCTTGGAAATAGCTGCACATATCATAACTACACGCTCTGATCGGAACGTTTGCAATTACAGCAGGCTTGTTGGGTGGGGGAGTTTGGTACCTCAACAAGACCTCTCCGGGA
>JBCBJE010000648.1:0-3787 GCA_038523735.1 Cyanobacteria bacterium J06626_18
CGTATCCTCAGCCCTAATCACATTCGTTTGATAATCGCCGTTTTTAATGTTCCAAAACACTCTCAGTTCTTGGGTTTACAGATTTTCAAAGACTCAATCTTCCTGAGCCGCCATTTTAAGAAGAGTGAGTCTTTGAAAATCTGTAAACCCAAGAACTGAGAGTGTTTTGGAACATTAAAAACGGCGATTATCAAACGAATGTGATTAGGGCTGAGGATACGATCGCAGTTCAAGCACTGTCTGCAATCAAACTAGATGCCAAACAGCTCAGAGCGTTTAGGAATGATTGAGTTTTGCACAATCGCTTGAACGCTGATGATGTAGCGCATTGGTCTGAGATAGAATGGACGTGAGCAAAACGATAAACGATAACTGAAGTTCCCGAGGAGCCGTCTCCATGAGCAAACATTCCGAATCGCAAATTATTGAGCTGGAAGAACGACTGCGACAGGGAATGCTGACGTCCGACGTGGCTGAGCTAGACGCTCTCATTGCCCCCGAGCTCCTCTTCACCAACTATCAGGGACAACTCGTCAGCAAGCAACAGGATCTGGACATGCACCGCTCTGGTGTCCTGAAACTAAAAGAGCTTATCCCCTCCGATCAGCGCATTCAGCTCTGCGAAGGTTTCTCAATTGTGTCAGTGCAGATGCACTTGTTAGGCAGCTACGATGGGACCGCCATTGACCAGCACATTCGCTTTACCCGCGTATGGTCCGTATCTTCTGCAGGCTTACTGCAAATCATTGCTGGCCATGCCAGTATTGTTACAACCGAGTAGGATAAACTTTTTGTAGTATTGTGCTACAACAGAGCCAGAGATGCTGAAGCTTTAGAGGCATGGCAAACAAGACCTACATTCTGTACCATGCAGACTGCCATGATGGCTTTGGTTCGGCCTATGCAGCCTGGAAAAGTTTAGGCTACACTGCGATTTACCTGCCTGTGCAGCATGGCTATCCGATGCCCGCAATTCCTGACGGTGCAGATGTGTACATTCAGGACTTCGCCTATTCTCGCGGCGAGTTATTGAAGTTGGGTGATCGCTGTCAAGTTACCGTGCTGGATCATCACAAAACAGCGATGAATGATTTATCGGGCTTAGCGTTTGCTGTCTTCAACCTCAACAAGTCTGGAGCAACTTTGGCATGGGAACATTGGCATTCACAGCGTCCGGTTCCTGAATTGCTCCGCTACATCGAAGACCGCGACCTCCAGCGCTTAAAGCTACCGGAGAGTCAGAACGTCCATTACGCACTCCTAAGCTACCCCATGGATTTCGAGGTATGGGATTTGTTGACGGTAGAGCAACTCAAAATCGAAGGCCGAGCGATCGCTCGGTTTGCTGAGCAGCTAATTGAAAAGATATGCCGCAATGTCATGTTCCGTGAGATTGGTGGCTATCCCAATATTCCGACGGTCAATAGCTCGGTTTTTATGCTGGAAGTCAAAGCACGATTATGCGAGCAGTATCCGAATGCTCCCTTCACGGCTTATTTTTTCGATCGCAGCGATGGTAAACGGCAGTGGGGGTTAAGAGCCAATGGTGATTTTGATGTGAGCGAGGTTTCCGGACGGCTAGGCGGCGGTGGTCATCGTCTTGATGCTGGTTTCGCGGAAGTTCTGTAAGTTGGGCAGCTTCTTCGCTTGAGCCGATGTCCACTCTAGAATTGACTATGTGAATGAGGAAACAGCCGATGAGTAATGTCATTGCGCAGCACATTGAAATTACCCAATAATCATTTCAAGCACTCAGGTATTGTTTACTGCGTGAAGGGAAGCCTTTCTATCGGGGAAGTCCTGCGTGGATTAATTTTAATCTAGGAAGTTCTTGAAGCTGAAGAGATCGCAGGAAGAGTAGAGTTCCTTTAATAGTTGAGCACTGCTTCTGGTCGACCACGAGAATACTCAGCATATCCTGCTATGAGAGAAGAGGTTCAAGGGAAGACAATATATGAATTCAGAGAAGAAGGCGAACTCTATAGGAACACCAAAATCAGAAGTCAAAATTGACGCGGCTCTTGTCTACAAATTGTTGGAGAAGCAGCACCCTGATTTACAGCACTTATCGATTGAGCTAGTGGATTCCGGCTGGGACAATGCCCTATTTCGATTAGGTGACCAGTGGTGCGTCCGACTGCCCCGGAGACAAATCGCCGCTGGCCTGATTGCAAATGAGCAAACTTGGCTGCCTCAACTAGCGCCTCATTTGCCCCTACCCGTTCCACTTCCTTACAGAGTTAAGGACTAAGTCTATGTATGAAAAACAAGCCATTTTGTTAGAGGCTATAGACAGTTACGGCGAAGTGTACCGAGCCAAATCAATATCCATGAGAAGATTTCTTGCAGCGCTTATGCTGCTCCTTTTAATCGCTCTCATCCTCACAAGTCTTCCTACTCCAGCCCAAGCCCGCTCCTGCTATCCATCGCGAGGCCATGAGATTTGTCTGGAGCGCATTCAACGTAGTGCTAAGTATCACTGGCAATACAAGGTTAAAGCGACGGTAGATGGACAGGCTCAGCCGTTGACGCAGTATAACTGTCGCGATCGCCTCAAAACCCCTTTGGAGGGAGCTAACAAAGGCGTTCCCATCCAGTTTTCGGCTGAGGGAGTAGGCGATCGCATTTGCAAACTGGTAAATCGTTAGCGTGACTCCACATCCCAGGGTTCTCGTGCTGGGATGTCAAGGATGTTGAAGTCCCTTCCAGAAGAACCCTGGGATCTCATCCCCAATCCCACCTACATCACCATACCGCCATCGATTGTCAGCACCTGTCCTGTGATATATCCCGCAGCCGGATCCGCCGCGAGAAACCGGATTAACCCCGCCACCTCACCGGGCTGGCCGTAGCGTCCCAGCGGAATGAACTTGAGAATATCCTCGATATTCGGCAAGTCTTCCGTCATGTCTGTCTTGATAAAGCCAGGAGCCACGGCATTCACCGTAATACCCCGCGCTGCTAGCTCCTTCGCTACCGTTTTGGTGAAGCCAATGACCCCAGCCTTGGCGGCGCTGTAGTTGGCCTGCCCTGGATTGCCCATCAGCCCCGCCACCGAAGCAATGTTGATGATGCGTCCTGCCCGCTGCTTCAGCATGATCTTGCTCACCGCGCGGGTGCAGAGAAACACGCCCGTCAGGTTCAGGTTAATCACGGCCTGCCAGTCTTCCGGCTTCATCCGCAGCAGCAGCGTGTCACGGGTAATGCCGGCATTGTTAACCAGCACGTCCACCCGGGTCCACTTGTCCAGCGTTGCTTTGATCAGCGCCTCGACCTGATCGGCATCTGATACGTCTGCCTGGAGGGCGATCGCGCTTGCTCCCATATCCGTAATCTGAGCCACAACCTCGTCCGCCGCTGTGCTGGAACGGGCATAGTTCACCACGACATGGGCTCCTTCGGTAGCTAGCGCTAGTGCCACCGAGCGACCAATGCCCCGCGATGCCCCAGTCACAATAGCCACTTTTTCGTTGAGCGCTGCCCCTGCCATCGTGTCTTCTCCTAGTTGTGTCCTAAACCCAGAAGGCTATCTTACGTCATCACGTTATTCTCCCGTTAAAGGATTCGGATCACCTACCGACAATCCTGAAATAGGCGAATAGCATAGAGGGGTAAATGGCTACTTGCTTTATATGGCTACCAAACAACAATTCAAAAGCTTCGACGAATTGCTGGCGCAGAGTGATCTGCCTGTGCTGGTCGATTTTTACGCGACGTGGTGTGGACCCTGTCAGCTCATTGCCCCAATTCTGGAGCAGGTGAATACGCAGCTAAAAGGGAAGCTCAA
>JBCBJE010000649.1:0-3787 GCA_038523735.1 Cyanobacteria bacterium J06626_18
ACCCAAGCAGCAGTCTTTTCCTCCAAAGTTTTCTTATTACTTGCTCTTCTTTTTGACTCACCACGTTAAGATCCTCCCGTTGCCCTTTCAGACGATCGCCGCACAAGCAAATTCCGGTACTCCTGCACCGCCTGTAGTGATTTAGCACCTAATCCAGTGACTTTGTAATACTTACGTCTTGCACCGCCTGACTCTTTCATCTCATCGCCCCACCGCCAAGTGATCAGCCCCTTTTTTTCCAACCGATTCAAAGCAGGGTACAAGCTGCCAAAACTGAGAGGGATGGGGCGACCTGGATTGAGGACATCGAGGATTTCGAGACCATACAACTCTTTCCCAAGAAGCACCGTGAGAATGTCTTCGTCAATGGCCGTTAGCTTGACCGGTTTACCCGTACCCTTCCTTGGCTTCTGGTTATCCTTCTTCTTGCCCATGCCTGAATCATTCCTGGTGTTGCAATCACCTTTACTTTCGCTATTACTCTAATTATAAAAGTATTATATTTTCTATAATACTGGAGTTTTCAAAAATGGCAACCACAAGCATCCCTGCACTGCTGAGAGAGGGCCGCGCGCCGCGCCTTCTGGTCTGTAATAGGCTCTAAGGTACTGCTTATCTTGATCTCAGGTTACTTTTCTCAGAGTTCAGGGTGAGTTCAGATTGCCGCTCTAGAGTCAGGTCAAGCTCATCAGCGAGTCGTGCATGAAAGCCCATTACTCTAGAAAGCACCATGTTTATTCTGCAATCTGAACACATCAACTACTGCACCCTCAGTCATCAAGTTGCGAACAAAACGATTCAAATACCGGGGCTAGAGTATCAGCGCAAGCTGTACGTTAAAGGCGAAACCTACGCAGAGAAAGACAGACCCGTTGCGCTTCAGCAGGCTCGACAAAAGCTGTTAGAGCTGAAGGGGCAAGCCACATTGCTCGTCGAAGCCGGTGATACGATTAGCCTCTGGTATCACGACAAAGCTGCCCAAAAAGTCAATACTCTATGGACAGTTGATCTTGAGAAATTGGTTGCCGACATGCGGAACGTGGGTGGTATCCAAATCAAGGATCGGCAGTTTCGGTTGAAGACCTATCGGCAGTGCTTTGTCGGTAGCGAGGCCACTGACTGGCTGGTTTCTCACCTCAAGATTGCGCGGCAAGAGGCCGTGCAAATTGGCCAACGCCTCATTAGAGAAAACTGGATTCATCACGTTCTTGATGAGCAGACGTTTCAAGACGAGTATCTCTTCTATCGGTTTCGTTGGGACGAGCAGTAGGAGGCAGAAGACAGAATTCAGGAGCCCACTAACTGCTGAATTCTGTCTCCTACTCAACCAAGATTTCTCGCTCAAGTGAAGCCCCTTTCCTCCAATTCTGAAGAAGTTGCAGTATGCTGCCCCAATGGGATTACAGACTTGGTGTGAGGAAACGGGATGCAAACCCTAGATCTAAAAACAGTAACAGGACTAGATCAGGCGATCGCGGCAGCTCAAAACTACTTACTTTCCATTCAGACGGCTGATGGGTATTGGTGGGCGGAATTAGAGTCAAACGTCACCATTACTGCCGAGATCATTCTGATGCACAAAATTTGGGGCACAGATCGTGATCGCCCCTTGGCCAAAGCCGAAAAATATCTGCGATTGCACCAGCGGGATCATGGCGGCTGGGAGCTTTTCTACGGCGACGGCGGTGACCTGAGCACATCGGTGGAAGCATACATGGCGCTGCGACTGCTAGGGGTTCCCGCTACGGATCCCGCTCTCATCCGAGCCAAAGCATTCATCCTGCAGCGTGGTGGCGTTAGCAAAACCCGCATCTTCACCAAACTGCACCTAGCCTTGATTGGCTGCTACGACTGGCAGGGGCTGCCGTCGTTACCGGCTTGGGTGATGCTGCTGGATACTCCTCTTCCCTTCACTATCTACGAACTGTCCAGTTGGGCCAGAGGCAGCACGGTACCGCTGCTGATTGTGTTTGACCAAAAGCCGATTTATGTTGTCGAGCCGAGCTTTACTTTGGATGAACTGTATGCCGAAGGGATTGAGAATGTCCGCTGGGAGCTGCCCGAGAACGGTGACTGGAGCGATATCTTTCTTTGGCTAGATAAGGGCTTTAAATTGGCGGAATCGATTGGATTCATTCCATTTCGTGAGCTGGGCCTTCAGCAGGCCGAAAAGTGGGTGATCGAGCGGCAGGAAGCAACTGGCGATTGGGGTGGCATTATTCCCGCCATGCTCAACTCGCTGCTGGCATTGCGATCGCTGGGCTACGACGTCAACGATCCCGTCGTTCGGCGCGGCATCCAGGCGGTCGATAACTTTGCGGTCGAGACCGAAGATACTTACTGGGTACAGCCGTGTGTGTCACCTGTCTGGGACACGGCGTTAGCGCTGCGATCTCTCACCGATTCGGGCCTTGCCCCCGAGCATCCGGCACTGGTACGGGCTGGGGAGTGGCTGCTCACCAAACAGATTCTGGACTATGGTGATTGGGCTGTAAAAAATCCCCAAGGTAAACCAGGCGGCTGGGCCTTTGAATTTGAGAACCGCTTCTATCCCGACGTGGATGATACCGCTGTGGTCGCGATGGCGCTGCGGGACGTCACGCTGCCGGACGAGGCTTTGAAAAACGCCGCGATCGCCCGCTCAGTGCGATGGATCGCCACCATGCAGTGCAAAACTGGGGGCTGGGCAGCGTTTGACATCAATAATGACCAGGACTGGCTAAATGCGATTCCCTATGGCGACCTCAAGGCCATGATCGATCCCAGCACCGCCGATATTACAGCGCGGGTGCTGGAAATGCACGGACGGCTATCTCGCGATCCTGATTTAGCCAATCACTATGCCCAAGACCTCACAGATCGAAGACTGACTCGGGGCTTGAACTACCTCATCCAAGAGCAGGAAGCCGACGGCAGCTGGTTTGGGCGTTGGGGTGTGAACTACATCTACGGCACCAGCGGAGCCCTAAGTGCCTTGTCATTCATGTCACCAGAGCAGCATCGGAGCGCGATCGAGCGAGGTGTAGCGTGGCTGGTGAGTTGTCAAAATGCCGATGGCGGCTGGGGCGAGACCTGTCGCAGCTACAACGATGCCAGTCTGAAAGGACAAGGTCCTAGTACCCCCTCACAAACTGCTTGGGCGCTGTTAGGACTGCTCGATGCAGCTTTTTGTCTAAACGCAGCAGCGGAGAAGGCGCTGCCAAGAGGAATTCAATATTTGCTGGAAACTCAGAAAACCGATGGTACCTGGGACGAGGTCGAATATACAGGAACAGGCTTTCCTCAACATTTCTATCTCCGCTATCACCTCTACCGTCAGCATTTCCCGCTGATGGCTTTGGGACGATATCGCGACTTGCGCTAAGGACCGGGTTTCTTGGGTGAAATGGCACATTTCGTTAGCCAATATTCCAAGAAACCCGGTCCCTAGATGCGCACCTGCTGCCTGATGAGCTTTTGTACGCTGACCAAGGCGCGATTTAGCTCTGGCCCCTTGTAGCCGGGATTCTGCAGATATGCCTGCTGCTCCTGTTCCAGCATTTGTACATCTTGCTCAATGAGGCCATCCAGCATTTTTTGAGCCGAGCCAAACAGGCTGTTCTTCAACCAGCGGCGAAAGGGTACGGGCAGCTTATGCAAGCGATGAAAGGCCTGCAATGAGGTGAAATGGATGAGATAGGCTCGTGTGTGGGTAGGGCCAATCGGACAGAACAGGCAGCAAATTTTGAAGTCCTTTCCCAGGGTCGATACCCAATTGGGGTACACATAGCTGACGTTTAAATCTTCA
>JBCBJE010000650.1:0-3780 GCA_038523735.1 Cyanobacteria bacterium J06626_18
CCCCACTAATCGCAGTTGACGAATATGCACAACCGTCATCACCGCGATTAGTGGGGCGATCGGACTCGCAGATATTGCTGCAAAAGGCTTCTGTTTCTAAGTAGGAGACACATATTTATTGTGTCCTGTCGACGGATATAAGGCGAGGTGCAGCGCGTTTCTATGGATGAATAAAGCCACTTGTGGAGATTAAGGATGGTTACCGCGAACAAAATATGGACCGCGCTCGGTCCAAAACAATTAGACCGTGTGGGGGATCTGAACCCTCAGCTATTGCGAGAACTGAAGGGTCGCCTCAAGCGGTTTCCGGTATTGGCGGCGATTTGCCTTTCCCTCTTGCTGCAGCTTGGGGTAATGCTCATCTTCTCCATGGCGTTGCCGGGTTCTATACAGACCAGTGACTTAAACTTGGGCACCTATCCGCAAATTGGGTGGGGCGAGTTGGGCCATTTGGATCACAACATTCGCCAGGAGGTTAGCCCTGCCGATGCCCCTCGACTGACCTGGGATGAAGTGGTCAAGGTCGATCCGGAGCTACCGATAGACTTGACACTTCCCGGAGGGGAAAGTCTAGAAACCTGGCTAACCTCGAATGTTTACATCACCCATCTGGATGATCGAGAGCCTGCTCGGGGAGACAAAACATCTGGACTGGAGGCACTAAATACCCTGCAAATTGGCGATCGCCTCGTGGCCATTGACGGTCAGCCGATAACCCTGACACCAGATGAGATCGGAGCCATCCGCAATAGCCTCAATGTCTACTCCATGGTGGCGTATGTAAATGCCCAGATGGCGGTGTATAAGCACCAGCAGCTTACGCCTAAGCACCAAGGCTTAATTGATACCACCGTTGAACTTACCCTGTACCGTCCGGATAAAGGCCAGTTTACGGTTCAGTTGCCACGGGTGGCAATTCCCGATGTGAACCGTCGTTACTGCTTAAATGAGGCGAATTCTGACCTCTGTGAGGTGGCAGCAGGCCAGAAATCCTATCGCATTAACTGGCTCCAGTGGAATAGTGATGTCTTTCAAGTTTTGACGCTAATCATTGTTCTGCCGCTGATGGGGCTGGGCACATTTTTGCTCACCAGCAACCTGGCGGAGGAAAAGCGTCGCGGCACTTTGAACTTTCTGCAGATGAGTCCGCGATCGCCCCTGACCATCTTGGGCGGCAAGCTTCTAGGAGCGCCTATTTGCCTGTATTTAGCAGTTGGACTGGTCCTGCCACTGCACTGGTTTGTAGGGCTCAATGCAGGCTACAGCATGGGACACTTACTAGGGTTTGATGTTGTCCTGGTAGCTCAAACGCTCGTTTTTTACCTGGCAGCTCTGGTCTTCAGTCTATCTACCGGCAGTGTTGTCCTGTTGGGTTTGCAACCCTGGCTCTTGGCAGCAGGTGTCGTTGCCTTTCAATGCGCTGTCTATTTCTGGGTTCAACACAGCTTGTTTTTGTGGTACGAAGGCACTGAGTCCCTTTCAATTGTATGGACGCTATTGTTCTCACCCTTTACAGCGTTGGGCTATATGGTTCCTAACGCTGACGCGGCAACGATAGGGCGCAATGCCAATATCTTTATGGGCATTTTTCGCATTAACTTTGCCGAATACGTCGTGTTGACGCTGGTTCATGCGTTCAGCTGGTACGCGCTATTGGGGCATGGGCTGCAGCGGCGGTTTAGCAACTCAACTACCACGCTATTGAAGCGCCGCTTTAGCTACCCGCTGACGCTAATCTTCATGGCAGTTGCCTTGGGGCTGACCAGTATTCCCAGAGCAGGCTCTTATTATGACGGGTTTGTCGATGCCCTTATGATTACTTCATTTTTCTGTTTTCTTTACTGCATGGCGCTGATTTTGGCCCTTTCGCCAGCCCGCCAAACTCTTAAAGACTGGGCCAGATTTCGCCAAACTCAGACTCAACAGCGTCTATCCCTTTGGCAAGACCTAATTATGAGTGATACCAGTTCTCCCGTTGTTGCCATTGTTCTCAACTTCTTGTTGATGGCCTTCTTATACATAACCTGGGTCCTTGGGTATTTCGCTGGCGAATTCTTCGGTGATGATATCGATGGATTCATTTTCTTCAGCTGCGTGGCATTGTTTATCGGTTCGCTCGTTTTCGCCCTCTTGGGCAATCAGACCTTACTACTGTTACCGCGTAAAAAGAACTGGCTGTGGTTTGGGGCAGTTAGCAGTATTAGCTGTTTAACGTTTCCAACTATTACCTTTTTTGTCGCTTTGCTCTTTTCCTTCCGTGGTTATCCTGATCAGATTCTGGGGATGCATCCTGAAGTCGCGGCTTTTGCCCTTCCGCTTAGCCTCATGGCAATCACGATACCCGTACTAGCCGTAATTCATACCCGCCAAATAGCCCTAGTAGGCCGCTCTGATACGCAGGCGTTGCTTCGGGGTGCTGATCTTGCCAAAGCGTGAATGAGGAGTGCGAGGGTGGAAGGGTGAGTGAGTGAGTGAGTAGAGGGTGGAAAACCCCGTAAGGTGGGCATTGCACGACGACGACGGGATCAAACCTTTACCAGCAAGCAATGCCCACCAACCTGCCCACCAACCTGCCCACCATCCACCATCCACCATCCACCATCCACGTAGGGCTGTGCCCCTCCCGCAGGGTAGAACTGAGAACTCCTTCACTACTCCTGAACGCGAATGATGAGGAAGGGCGGTTCTCCTCCAGGGGTGCCCTCGTTGAACGGTGCGGCTCGGTTCAGCTGGTTGATCGTAGCAACTACACTGCCATCGGGGGCGACATACACACCGTCAGGCCAGACTAAGCGATCGTCCTGAATCCAAATGCGAGTGCCGGTTTCGTCGGCAATGCTGATGGCATTTTTAGCCACGTTGGTGATGTAAACTTGGCCTACGCCATCGGCAGCAATTCCATCGCTAGAGGGCTTTTCGGCAAACGGTTCGATCGCGGCTGCCAGTTCCGCATCATCCATCGCAAAATTGCCTAGCGTTTCTGCTGGAATACGATAGAGGGTGCCGGGATGAACGGTTGAGAAATAGACCCATTCGTTCTGAGCATCGATCGCGATCGGATTCAGTCCTAGTTCAACCGGATAGCTGTTGCCCTGCTCATCGGTAAAGGTCAGCGGCTTACCCTCGGCAATCATGGTTTGTCCGGCCTGTGGCTGCAAAGACTCGTGCCCTTCCAAAACGCGCCGTGCCTGCCCAGTATCTAAATCCACCACCACCATGGCCGGATTGCTGTCGTCAATGACGCCACCCCGCGACATGTCGGCAATAAATGCCTTGCGGCGGACTTCGTCGATCGCAAAGTCCTGATGAAAAGAATTGGCCACGCTGACCTCATCAGGCAAGTAATGTACTGCCTTGAGAATGTTGTTCTGAGCATCCCAGCCCAGCAGTTTAGGACTTGTTTCCTCGCTGCCCATGTCCAAGATCCAGACGGTACCATCCTGTTCGACCTGGATGCCAATCACGGCGGCAAAGCTGCGGGAAATTTCTGGTGTTGGGAAAGGGACGCCTTCGCTGCCTACCAGCTGCATGACCTTAAATTCGGGCTGGTCAAACGGATGGACGGAGAAATAGAGGGTTCCGTCTGGACCCACCGCCGGATTTCCGGGCCGTTCGTTGAACTCACCCAGAATGGTAATCTCTGGTTCTGCGTAGGCGGGTGCAGCAAATAAAACTGCGGCTACGCCCAATGCTTGAATTAAGCGCTTCATTCTTTGCCTCGTTTCTCTCCCTGAAATGACAGTACAGGATTCTGCGATCGCACAATACGATGCCATCTCA
>JBCBJE010000651.1:0-3770 GCA_038523735.1 Cyanobacteria bacterium J06626_18
CCCTACAGAACCAGAAGGCAACGCCGGCATACACTTCTCCAAATGCAAGAAAAAAGTGTCAACGGTTTTTTCCTCAACAATGTAGGCTTCTTCCAGCGCATCCGTTCCCCAGCGCCAAGTTGGTAAATGTCCGGCTTCAGCATCTAAAGCGAACCGCAACTTGCGATAGGGCTTGCGATTGGGAAGCAGATTACCAATACCCGCAGCCCCCTGCCACCCAACCGCTTTCAAGAAATCATCGGCGCGGCGATCGTTTTGGACATAGGCATTGTGCTGGGCTACAAACCCAAAATTTCGCCGGCTGTAGCGTGACCATAAGGCGTCGATCGTCTGCATATCGATACAGTTCAGTTTCATAATGGCATCGCTCTCCAGGGGCTGCATGTCGCGACTTAGCGCTGTCAGTATCAGCCGCTCGGTTTCCTTGTCAGCGTTTTCCCACTGATTGAGCCACAGCAACTGCCGCAGACGCGAGTAGTCCAAACCGCAGCCAGACTCGATCGGGCCATATCGTTCATCGGTAACTTCCCGCTCGATCGCGCGTACTGTTTCAGTATCCAAATCCCAGAGTTGACGCGCTTTTTCTAACTTGCCGCGGTCAAATTCGCTGGGGAATAGGGCATTGGCGATCGCCTGCTGAAATTCCTGACGATAGCGCTCGGTGTTGTTTTGCTGTTCGGCAATTTCGCGCTGAATCTGTTCCTCTTGCAGCAGCGTTTCTTCTTGCAGTCGGGTGGCTTCTTCCTGCATTTGCAGATGCGTCACCTCAGCTTGGACACGTGCAACGTATTCGTCGTTAACGGGGATCACGTCTTCATTGGCAAGTCCAAGCGCTTGATAGAGCCGGCGGAGTTCAGCCCAGGTCGTTTCACTCAACGGCGACTGGCGATTGATTTCAGCACTGAGCACCTCACGATACTTTTGGAGCTTCTCTTCACGATCACGGTAGGGTCCTAGCGCCCGCGCAATTATACCGTCAGCATCTTCAGTAGACAGATCCAGGCGGTACCGCAACAGCTCCAGATTCGCTTGCTCCACAGGCGATAGCTCGCCGCCGCGCATGGCATAGGTTGCCGCTCTGGCCTGAAAAATCTGCTGGGGTGGCAGCAGGGTTTCCAGCGTGGGCAGGAGGCCCAAGATCTCACTCGCCTCTTGGGTCTGCATTTGGAGCTGAGCCTGACCCAGAACTGTGACGAGCTGGATCTGGACTGGATTCTCTTGGAGATGGCGGCTGATCCCCTTCATGAGCGTCAAAATCTGTTCGGGTTCCCGCAGTGTAATCTGCAAAGTCCGGTGATCCAACCGGCGGCAGTCAATCGAAGATAGTTGGGTAGCGGTGGCAGTTAGGTCTAGCTGGATCACGCTATCCCAGAAACCCCGCACAGCCTCTTCCAGATCATCTAAACTCCAGTCGTCTTTGAGAATTTTCAGGATGACGCTGGCAGTCTCAACGCTTTCTGCCCTGTGAAGCTCTGTCCCGTGAAGACTCTCCTGAGTCATTGCCGATCTCGCCCTAAATCGTGTGTTTGCGACAAGGATACAACCAGAATTTGGTGACCGCACAGTAATTCTCGGAAAGGGAACCGTTCAATTGATTTACCTACCTTGTGATGTCCTCAGTGGTTATACCCGAGAAGGCAATAAATCGCATTTTGCAAGGGATAATTGCTTCAGCAAATCTACGGGTATATGCAGCTTTGAGCACATGTCCTCCGGATTAAGGCAAATACTTGATGAAAAGCTCATCCAGGAAGCATTAAGTTTATTTGAAGTCTAACCACAGCACTTCACTCGTAGTTAAGAAGCGCAAAGTCTTGAACTAAACTGAGGGATGTTCTCGCTAGGAAACGGGCTAACAAACCCAAAATCTTTCAGGTCTTTTCGCTTGACTGCAGAGGGATGCCTCCATGCTTTACGGTGGTGCGACTGGAAACTAGCTGAGGAGTTTGAGTCTATAGAGGTTGTCGCTAACAGGCCGTTGGTAAAACGCATCTGTTTGGGCAGCCTTTACTGTGAGAGGCCATGAAAGTAACGGAAGGCAAGGTATGACGGCATCTTCCCAGTCTTTGAGGACGTCATTGGCGGACATCGCTCCGTTCAATCAACTGCCCACATCGGCGTTGGCAGGCATTACGCAAGGCAGCCAGCTGTTGCGGTATCGCATTGGTCAACCCATTGCGCGGCCTGAGGCTTTGCCTCAGCTCATCTTAATTTTGGAAGGGCAAGCCCGCCTCTTGGGAGAGGATCCGCGAACGGAAAAGCCCATCACCCTCAAACTCCTCGAAAAGGGAGCCTTGATTGGTCTCGTGGGGATGCTACGTGGCACCCCCTGCGAAACGGCGATCGCCTCAACTGAGGTCGTAGCCTTGAAGCTGTCTAGCGTCGACTTTCAGAAAGCGCTGGATGAGCATCCTCCCTTTGGCAGGGCCGTTCGCGACCAACTTTATCTCTCGGAAGTTTTTGAACTCCTGGCCCGCCAAGCCAAAGACCAAGCTATTGATTATGGCGATTTGGTTGAATTTACCCGCCACGCTCGTCAAGAAGGCATGGTGCGGTACCTACCCTACGGCAAGACGACGATTGACCTTGAATTTAGCAATGGTCGTGGCGAGGAAGTGACCTGGTTTGTGAGTGGCGGTACGATTCTGAACCAGCCTATAGGGAGTCGCTTCAATCTTGAGTGGGCCGGGGATGATGTTGAGGTCATTAGTCCTCAAGGAGCCCGGCTGATTGGCTTGGTGAACTTGCCTAAGGCCGCTGCTGCCGATGAGCCCCGTGATCAAAACGGGGGGGCAGGTCTAGTCCCCGCTGTTGAGACAGACGACCGGGAATCGATTCCCTACGCGCCTGAGACCCTGCCTGAAGCGGAAACCGATACTGCTAGCTCGGTTCGCGATTATCCCTTCGTCCGCGGACGCGGCGAGGTAGAGAGCATGCTGGCCTGTTTAGAAATGGTTAGCCAGCACTTTGGGATGCCGTTTCGCCGCGATATTATTCGCCGGATTTTGACCAATCAGCGCGATCGCATCGGGCAACTCTCCCTGCCGCTTGCTGGCAAGGTGGCCGAATTCATGGGCCTGAAAACCCAGCTGGCCAAGGTGCCGGCTAGCGCTGTCGGACGCTTGCCCACACCGGCAATGATTGCTTGGCAAGATGGCTACGCGGTGCTCTACGAAACCAGTGCCAAGACACGCGTCATGGGAATTCCCGATCAGGGCGTTGTGCAGCAATCGCGGGCTGAGTTTGACGATACTTGGGGTGCCGACGGCGAAGTCCTGATTCTGGAAACCACCCGCGAAACACCCCAGCAGCGATTTGGCCTCAGCTGGTTCCTCCCCTCTCTCAAGAAATATCGCTGGGTCCTGGTTGAGGTCCTGCTGGCCTCCTTCTTCGTACAGCTATTTGGTCTGGCCAATCCGCTGATGGTGCAGGTCATCATTGACCGCGTTATCAACCAGAACAGTATTGATACGCTGCAGGTTCTGGGCGTGTTCCTGGTCGTCGTGGCCATCTTCGAGGCGCTGCTGAGTGCGCTGCGAACATACCTGTTTGTGGACACGACCAACCGCATCGATATGTCGTTGGGGTCTGAGATTATCGACCATCTGCTGCGGTTGCCTTTGCGCTATTTTGACCGCCGCCCTGTGGGCGAACTCTCTAGCCGGGTTAACGAGCTCGAGAATATTCGGAAATTTCTGACCGGTACGGCTCTGACCGTGGTGCTGGACGCTGTTTTTTCATGAAAAAACAGCGTCCAGCACCACGGTCAG
>JBCBJE010000652.1:0-3770 GCA_038523735.1 Cyanobacteria bacterium J06626_18
ATGAGGGAACGCATCGATAGCTCCTGGTAGCTTTTTCAAGACCACAAAACGAATACACGCTCAGAACAGCTCAATAGTTGGGTGTAGGCAAGACGGCAGTAGTAACCCCGCGTTGCACTCATATTTTGCTCAATCGTAACGCTGGTAAACGTTGGGGTCGAGCTTTTCCATCAGCATGTCAGGCTTACCCAGTGGCCCGAATCCATATTGTTGATAGAGCTGATGTGCATCCGCTGTCGCTAGCATCCACCGCCGCAGCCCCTGTAATTCGGAATGCTCCATCATGCACTCAACCAGCCATTTGCCTAGTCCTTGCCCCCGATAGCTTGCCAGAATAAACACGTCGGAGAGATATGCAAACGTCGCCCGATCCGTAATCACTCGTCCAAACCCAACCTGTTCTTTACCTCTAAACACCCCAAAGCAGAGAGAACTATCCAATGCCTTGATGACAATCGCCCTCGGAATGCCCTTCGACCAATAGGAGCGATCGCTCAGGAATTGGTAGATGCAGTCGTCGTCAAGGTCTTCCCGGCGATCGCTAATCGTAAACGCTCCCCTCTCCCATTTCATATCTGACCCTCACATTTACGATTGATGTGTATTCGTTGATGGTTGATCGTTGATAGGTTGATGGTTGATGCAGTTGGGGCGAGGCATTTGGAGCGTAGAGACTTGATGGGTGGTAAACATACGGGCCAAATGCGGATTCTGTTCCCCCTTGTCCCTTCCCCCTCTTTTCCCACTACCCACTACCCACTACCTCCCCCTCTATTACCTGTTACCTATTCCCTATCCCTGGCTATCCTTAATAACGTCGCTTCAGTCCGACGATGCTAACTGATTCGCCCGTTCGTCGATGTGTGATGCTGCTCTGTTTTGGAGCGGCAAGTTTGCTTGTGGCTGCGGAGTGGCGCATCTTGCGATCGCGTATGACCGCAACGGTTGCTTTGCAGCCTTTGGGCATTGACCGTTTGCAGAGAGTACTGGAGCAGTCGCCTATTGCGGTGATGGTGAAGCAGACCAATGTGGTCATTCGTCTGGAGTCGCGGACGTTGGAGCTTTATGAAGGGGATGAGCTGGTCAAAAGCTACGATATTGCGGTCGGGCAGGATGACTGGCAAACGCCGGTTGGCCATTTCGCTATTTTAGATATGCAGCAGGATCCGCTATGGCAGCATCCAATTACGGGAGAGGCGGTGGAAAGTGGACCGGATAATCCGCTAGGATCGCGGTGGATTGGGTTTGCCTTTGATTCGGGCTACCACATTGGCATTCATGGCACGAATCAGGAGGAGTTGGTGGGGCAGGCGGTGTCCCATGGCTGTGTGCGGATGCGCGATGGGGAGATCCAGGAGTTGTTTGAGGTGTTGGCGATCGGGACGCCGATTGCCGTTCGTCCCGATTGATGGGTTGTGTAAGGTCTACTAACCCCAAACCCTCTTAGGGACTGAAACCTCTTTTGACCTGCTGCTTAGGCGGCGGCTCTATAGTCTCAACCAATCCCGAAGCCCTTTCAGGAATTGAAACGATGTTTACCAGATATGATGTCTACGTTAAAGGTATCTCAGCTAACCTCAACCCTCTTTCAGAGATTGATGTTTCCCGCGTCACATTCGACCCTAAAATTATGGCGGGACAAGCCTGTGTTCGAGGTCTGCGGGTAACTGTCTCGCTCGTGCTTAAACTAGTTGCTAGTGGCAAGACAACCGATGAGATCATTGAAGACTATCCTTACCGAGAAGCAGGAGACATTCAACAGGCACTTCAATATGCTGCATGGTTAGCCCCAGAGCGAGTTTTTGTTACGACCCAAACCTAAGTTACTACTAAGACCTAATGGGGTTTCTGGAAGATATTTTGAACAAAGCAAGAGCCGAAGTTCGTATTGTGCTGACAGTAGATCTTGACTTTGGTTACTTGCTTGCAATCAGTCAATCGATGCTGCCGAGTGTAGTACTGTTCCGGCTAGGAAACGCTAGCCGCGAAGTAGTTGAGGCTCGATTGACAGACGTATTGACGCAATGTGCTGAGGATTTACAGCCAGGACCCTCATCGCTGTTAACGACAGTGCGTTCAGAGTATGATCGCTGCCCATGTAAGCATCCCTTCAATCGGATAATTAGGAGGCAGCTTTAAAGAGTTGTTTAGCTTTTTGGGAAACTCCCGATAGCCCAGATGTAATCGCGTTAGAACTGCCGCAAGAAGCGGAGGTCGCTGCTGTAGAGACGGCGGATGTCGTCAATTTCGTGCTGTACCATGGCCAGACGCTCAACCCCCAAGCCCGCCGCGAAGCCCGTGTACACCTCAGGGTCATAGCCCACGGCTTTCATCACGTTGGGATCAATCATGCCGCAGCCCAGCACCTCCAACCAGCGTCCATTCCACTCCACATCGACTTCTGCCGAGGGCTCTGTGAACGGGAAGAAGCTAGGTCGAAAGCGCACGGGGATATCGCCAAACAGGGCATCGATAAAGGCCCGAATCGTACCGCGTAGGTCAGTGAAGCGAATGCCCTGATCCACCGCGAAAAACTCGATTTGATTGAAAACCGCAGCGTGGGTCGCATCCACCGTATCACGACGATAGCAGCGCCCGGTTGCTAGCACTCGACAAGGCGGCTCATGCTCCTTCATATAACGGATCTGCACATTCGAGGTGTGAGTCCGCATCATGGTGCCATTCGGCAGATACAGTGTGTCCTGCATATCCCGCGCTGGGTGGTCTGGCAAAAAATTGAGCGCTTCGAAGTTGTGGTAGTCATCCTCGATTTCGGGACCATCCGCAACGGTATAGCCCAAGCCGACAAAGATTTCGGTAATTTGGTCAATGATGCTGTTGATGGGATGCACCCGTCCTTGTGGCAAGAAAACACCCGGCATCGAGACATCCAGCATTTCGGCCTGTAGCTTGGCCTGGATTTGGGCTGCCTGCAGATCTGCCTTACGGGCTTCTAAGCGAGTTTGAATGGCATCTTTGACCGTATTTGCTAGTGCGCCAATCCGGGGTCGATCCTCCGGCGGCAGTTTGCCCATGCCTCCTAGCACCTTAGATACTTTGCCCTTTTTGCCCAGGTAAGCCACTCGCAGTTGCTCTAGAGCATCCAGCCCCTCTGACTGCTCAATTTCGGCTTCCCCCGCGGTTTTTAGTGCTTGCAGGTCCGCTTCTAAACTGTTTGGAGGTGTAGTCATGGGCGTGGATGGGTGGGTGAAAGAGTGGATGGGTGGATGGGTAGTAGGGTGGATGGGTGCGGGAGTGATGGAGAGATAGGTAGTGGGTAATGGGTGGAGGGTAAAGGGTGATGGAAAGATGGGGGATTGGGGGATTGGAGGGACGGGAAACTGTAGGGGTAGATTCAGCGATCGCTATTGGAAAATCCTGCTTCTTTCGCTCAAAACCTGCCCTAGTCACGCGCAACCCAACCATTAACGATTAACTATCAACCAACAACCAATAACAAACAACAGACAACGATTTTATGAGACTACTAATTAGTAATGATGACGGCATTTTTGCAGCCGGTATTCGGGCCTTAGCCAATACTCTAGCAGAGGCGGGGCATCAGGTTTGGGTAGTTTGTCCCGACCGCGAACGATCAGCAACAGGACACGGGCTGACCTTACATAAGCCGATTCGGGCTGAGCAAATCGAAGGGGTCTTCCATCGTGATGTGGAAGCATGGGCTTGCTCAGGGACAAAATCACGCGAGGCCGAACTGGTGAGGCTGAAGGCGATCGCAGGAAAGCCCTCAATCACCCCTTCCATAGCTG
>JBCBJE010000653.1:0-3770 GCA_038523735.1 Cyanobacteria bacterium J06626_18
AATCCGCTCCACCAAGCAAACGCCATCGGAATCAAGTCTCCTACCGCCAAAACAGTGCCCCCCTTGGCAGCCCATATCTTCAGTGCCTGTAACTGCGCCAGCGTTAGTTGCACTAAGCCCCCCTTCAAATCTCGCGCCAACTGACGGCTATCCATATAAATAAACCCTCCCGACGGCAGCGTTTTCGTCGCCGCAATCACGGGAATATCTTGCTTGCGAAACGTACTCCCCTCCCCCACGATCGGCAACGCCGCCAACTCTAGGTTCGGCAGACGTGATCGCACCGCCATCAGGATTCGGAGGGCGATCGTATCCTCTCCATGACCATTGCTAATGCAGAGTAGGCGGGTGGCAGGCATGATGGGTTCTTGGTTTTTGGTTCTTGGTTCTTGGTTTGTGATTCTCGGTTGGTAGTTGATGGTTTGTGGTTCTCGGTTGGTGGGTACTTGGTTGGATGGCGAATGGGGTTGGGCAGGTTTTGAGCGAAGGAGATTGGATTGGCCTACGTAGCGATTGGCTAAACCTGCCCCTACGAGGTTTTCTCACTACCCTTTCCACCCTTCTACTCCCCCACTCCCCCGCTCCCCCCGCCTCCCCTGCGTGTTCCTTTTATCCTTTCACCTATCCACCCTCCCACTCCTCCTGCTGCCCCAATACTCCACTCCCCCCACTCCCTCACTCCCCTACTCTCCTTCCCCCCCTTTGCCCCATGACTTCACTACCCGCGTGCAGTAGTCTATTTGAGTGGTTGCAGACGGAACGGGTAATGACCAAGCGTGTACTGTTTCTAAGTAATGGGCACGGAGAAGACCTTAACGCCAGCTTGGTGTTGCGTGCCCTGCGCCACTTTGCCCCGGAGGTTGAGACGGCTGCGATGCCGATTGTGGGCAAAGGGAATGCCTACCGAAGGCTAGATGTGCCGATTATTGGTCCTACTCAGCAGTTGCCGTCGGGTGGATTCAACTACATTAATGTGGGGCGTTTACTGAACCCTGTCAATTGGTGGCGCGATACTAATCCAGCCAGTTTGCTGAAAGATCTGTTCTCGGGACTGATTGGTCTGACCTGGAGCCAGTGGAAGGCAGTGCGACGCTACAGCAAAAGCTGCGACGTGCTGTTTGCTAGCGGTGACATCGTCCCGATTCTGTTTGCTCGTCTAACAGGAAAACCTTTTCTCGTGTTTTTGGCAACGACGTCCAGCTATTACGAGGGTTGGGTCCGATTGCCATGGCTCGCTAACTGGGGATTACGATCGCCCCAGTGTCTACATATCCTCACCCGTGATAGACGAACTGCTCAGGAATTTCAGGAGCGAGGATTTACGCGCACCCAGTTTTTAGGGTGTCCGTTTATGGATGCGCTGGAGCCCACGGGCAAAGCCTTGTATCAGTATCCGCTAGCGCCACTGATTGCACTGCTGCCTGGGAGTCGCTTACCAGAAGCGCAGACCAACCTAGGACTTATGCTGGACTTGTGCGAAGCGATCGCGGCGCTACAGCCGGCCCACTTTCACACTGCTCTGGTACCAAGCTTTACGAGTGATCATCTCAAAGAGCTGGCCGCAACCTATGGCTGGGATGTCCAGCCAAGACAGTTGAAAAAAGCGGGCATTACCGTGTACTACCATTACGATGCCTTTGCCGATATTTTGCACCAGTCTAATTTGGTCGTGGGTATGGCAGGAACGGCAGTGGAACAGGCCGTGGGATTGGGAAAACCTGTCGTGCAAATTCCGGGGGCGGGGCCGCAATTTACCTATATTTTTGCGGAGGCCCAAATGCGCCTGTTGGGGCCGTCGGTGGTGACCGTTGGAAACCGGCCTGCGAATGCCAAAACGCTGACTGCAGCTGCGTTTAGAATCAGCCAGATCTTGAATGATCCACTCTATCTGCAACAGTGTGAAGTCAGTGGGCGTGAACGCATCGGCGAATCAGGCGGTTCGGAAGCGATCGCCCAAATTTTGCTCAAAACGCTAATACATCTCTCGGAAGAGGTTTCCGTGCCATAGGTAAATTTCGCTAGCATCTAAGGGATTGTTTTTAGGAGGTTAAATGCTGGCATCGTCTCGCATGTCACGGCAGGGTGAAATCGTTGAAGTCGTGTTCCGCAATGGCTGGGACTACATGCGACGGCTGCTGAGCGGCGGCAAAGCCGATGAGCCCGACATCCCTACGCCCGAAGTTCTGCGGAATATTTTGACCGAACTGGGTCCAGTCTATGTCAAGTTTGGGCAGTTGCTGAGCACCCGCCCGGACCTGCTCCCGGCAAAATATATCGAAGCCCTCAGCAGCCTACAATCGACTGTTCCCCCCGTGCCGGCTAACCAGATGGAGGTCTTCATTCGTCAAAACCTACCGCGTCCTCCGGAAGAAATTTTTGAATCAGTTGACTACACCGCGATCGCAGCGGGCTCCATCGGTCAAACCCACCGAGCCCTACTCAAAAATGGCCAACAAGTTGCCATCAAGGTACAACGTCCCGGCATTGATCGTCTGGTCGATAAAGACATGGCCCTAATCCGCGATGTGGCCCGGCTGATGTCGGCTACCCAGTTTGGGCAACGATACAATGTCGTCGATTTAGCCTATGAATTCAGCGAGGCAATTCGAGCTGAGTTGGACTTCACTACCGAAGCGAGCTATACCGACCAACTGCGACGCAATCTCCGCCGTAGCTCCTGGTACGACCCTGAGCAGATTGTGGTACCGGAAATCTTCTGGGATCTCACCAATTCGAAGCTGATGGTTATGCAGTGGTTGGACGGTGCGCCCATTTTGACCAGTCCAGTTGCTAAAGATATGTCCGAAAAGGCACAGCGTAAACGGGAGGAGATTACGACGCTGCTGTTTCGGATTTTCTGCAAGCAGTACTACATCGATGGATTTTTCCATGCCGATCCGCACCCTGGCAATATTTTCTTCCTAAAAGACGGTCGAGTGGCGATCTTGGACTGTGGCATGATGGGCCGCCTCGATCCACGAACCCGTGAAGTCATGACGGAAATGGTGCTGGCGATTGCCAACTCTGACGCCCGTCGCTGCACACAGCTCACCCTCAAACTCACAGAACCCCTACAACCTACCGATATTTCTAAGCTTGAGAGTGACCTTACCCGCATCATGGGGCGCTACTACGGCTTGAGTCTAGAACAAGTCAATACTGCCGAAATGTTTGGGGAAATTCTGGAAGCAGGGACTCAAAACGACCTCCGCTGGCCTGCCAATGTGGGCCTGTTCACGAAGTCCTTAGCCAATTTGGAAGGCGCAGCGCGCCAGTTTAACCCTCAAGTTGATTTGATGGAAGAGATTCGTCCTCTCATGGCTGATTTGTTCCGTCAGCAAATCATTGGGGAAGATCCGGTCCAGACGCTATTACGCACGGGCCTCGAATTCCGCAATCTCTCGATCGACTCCCCTCGCCAGTTTGGCTTTCTGCTGGATCGCATCAGTACCGAAACGTTGAAGTGGAATGTGGGGCTAAGTGGTCTGGAGGGGCTCCGACGCAGTATTGATGACGCTGCCAATCGGCGAGCATACAGCACGGTAGTGGCAGCCCTGATTGTAGGAGCCGCAATCGTCTCAACAAATCAGCAAAGCTCACAGGGCATTATTCTCAGCAATACTCTGTTTGCTGCAGCAACCTTTCTGGGACTCTGGCTGGTCGTGAGCATTTTACGAGCAGGCCGCTTGAAGTAGGCTTACTAAGCCTTATTTTATGATTAAGGCAGAACTTTGGGAGTACGGACCATATGCTACGAGTGAAAGTTCTGC
>JBCBJE010000654.1:0-3763 GCA_038523735.1 Cyanobacteria bacterium J06626_18
GCAATTGTAGCCGTCTCGTCTTGGCAGTTATCGGCCACCACCATAATCTGACCTGGGGTCTCAACTTCTGGAAGCAGCTGAGTTAGCGTTTTCTGGATGACGCTGGCCTCGTTATGGGCAGGCATCAAGATGGCAAACGAAGGGGTGGACCTGGCAAATTGCTGAACGGATTGCCTGTGAGATAGAAATGCCAGCAGACACTCAAATAGTAAAAACAGGCACAGAAACGCGTATAGGGCAGCTGTAGCTGTCAAGAGAATACCGAACCCTGTTGTCAACCAACCAACGAACGTCATAGATCCTCTTAGAAATTCCAATAAGCGAACTGTTTAGCCTGATAAACGGCGAGTGCTTGCTAAAGGGTTGCATTAGTCGAAAACCCGCTCAAGCAGCAAGAAGAGATTGAATGGCGACGTAATTGGCTGAATGGCTCGACTGACTGCATCGAAGAAGTTCAAATAGCCTTTCTTGGGTACGACAATGACATCGCCTTCTTGGATGGGAGTACCGTCTGTGAAGCTGCTTAAATCAATTTCTTGAGCTTCGACCTGACCATTATCCTGCAGGCGAACTAAGGCAACCTGGGATAAGTTAGCGTCGTCGTTGTGCCCCCCAGCGACAGCCAAAGCATCAGAAACGATGCTTTCGGGAGATACTTGCACTTCGCCTGGACGTGTGACTTCACCAATTACGCGCACGCGCACAAGGTTTGGCGACAAACTCGACCGGGCCACTACAAGTGGGTCAATTTCAGAAATTTCGGCAGCTTCTGGGACAAAGATGATATCGCCATCTTGCAAGAGGATATCGTTGCCTTCAACGCCTTCAAAGATTGACTGCCATAAGTTGATACTAATTGTCTCTTCACGATTATTGGGGCGCTGTCTTTGAACAACGATGTCGCGTAAATCAGCCGTACGGCGCACTCCCCCTGCCGAAACCAGTGCGGTACTCAGCGTCGGTGCTGTTGAAGCTGAACTTAGTTGAGCATCGTCGTTGACCCGAGTGTTAACCGTGGTTAGGCTGTTCAACTGCACAGGACCCGGGCGATAAACTTCCCCTGCGACGGTCACTACAACTGGACGCAGTACTGATAAATTAAGCTCGACAACGGGCTCAACCAGATAAAAGCTCAACCGTCGAGTAATTTCCCCTCGTAGAGATTCCACGGTTCTATCGGAAGCGTCGACAGAGCCGATCAGAGGAAGCGCAATTGTCCCGTCGGGCAAAATCACCCGCGTACTCTCGAATTCCGGAAATCCGATCACGGCGATGCCAATCTGATCGCCAGGTCCCAGTAGGTAGTTGGCAGTTCCACTGTTAAAGGTGTTGAAGGAGTCTGGTGCTGGAACTCGCAACGTTGGTGCCGGTGGCTCTGGCGTCGTTGAGGGTAACGGTGGCACTGTGTCTTCAGAGCCTGTCTCCTCGGCGTCCATATCCTCAGAGTCTCTCTCCTCAGGTTCCATATAGTCGGGGTCCAGCGGATCCGAGGCGTCTGGTTCGGCTGAGTCAGAGGCGTCAGGGAGCGGGGCTAGCAGGTCATCGTCTGTTGTTTGGGCGATCGCTGCTGGTGTCATAAGGATGCCCATCAAGATGCACGTGGCAACAGCACCCAACGAGCGAGTAGTGGATAAACCTACGCAAGAAACCAGGCGTTCATTCATGGGGAAAGGGGGTTAACGTTCTGAAATATCTACATTAGATGGCGACGCGGCAGAACCCTGATTAGTTTCTGAAAATGGGTCTGAACCATTCCGAGAGTGGACACCGTTCCCATTTTGGCTACTGTTCAAAGGCAGGGAGAATGCTTCCTCTTCAGCGTGAAACTCGAATTTAGTGCGGGTGTGGGAGACATAGTCGTCATGTTCGTTGTTGACGTTGACGCCATTGGCAACAAAGCCGAGTACCTCGGCCCCTGAACGGCTGAGTAACGCTTTCGTCGCCAGCGCACTGGCCGAGTCAACTTGGCGGGGTCGAACGATGAGCAGCACACCATCTGCCATCCGTCCCAGAACGGCTGCATCGGCGGCCCCGATCAGAGGGGGCGAATCCAAAATTACATAATCGTACTGCTTGGCTAGATGGGCCATTAATGTCGCCATCCGCTCTGAGTCGACCAGCGCCAAGGGATTGGGGGGGACGACTCCAGCCGTCAGAAGTGTGACGTTTTCGGCCACGGGCTGGAGTGCCTCCTGGAGCTTACCCTCACCCACTAATACGTGGCTAAGGCCCACGCGGTTGATGACATTCCAAAGGTGGTGTTGTGAGGGCGATCGCATGTCGGCATCCACTAGCAGCACCCGACGACCCACCTGAGCCATGGAGACAGCCAGGTTAGCACTCACCTCAGACTTGCCTTCCTTCGCCACCGAACTAGACACCACAAAGATCCGCAGTGGATTGTCAGAACGAATGAACTTAAGATTGGCCTGCAGCATTTGATAGGCAGCTGCAATCAGAGGATGCGTTCCTGACTTCGTCACAATCCGCGGCGAAATGCCTCCTTTGTGGGACAAGGGTAAGTCATCCGTTTCTGCTTCATCGGGTGAAGTCGTGAACTTCGGAATGAGTCCGAGTAGGGTGTAGCCCAGCAGAGCCTCAGCGTCCTTCGCTGTCTTGATTGATTTATCCAGTAAATCTAAGGCAAAGGCAACTGCAACCCCGAGGAAAATACCTGCACCTGCACCCGCAATGATTAGCTTGATCTGCCTGCCACGATTATCTAACGGTGCGATTGGAACCGAGGCTGGCTCTTGGATTTGAGCGGTACCCACTGTTTGGTTCTCGGCAAGCCTGACCTCTTGAAGGCGACCCAAGAGTAATTCGTACTCTTGTTGGGCTGCCCCCAAACTGCTCCGCAACTGCAGTTCCTCCTTCTCTAGGGTTGGAAAAATTTCAGACCAGCCGAGATACTGTGTGCGGGTATTTTGCAAATCTTGAAGTCGCTGTTCCATCGCCTGCTGCTGCACCTGTGCCTGCAGCAGAGCCGTTGTCAGATTAGCTTCGACCGGGCTGAATTCATAGTCGCCGATGCTGCCACTGTAAGCTTGACCGACAACGGCTTCAATGCGCTCGTTCAGCAATGCCAAGAGCTCTGCCTCTTGACGTCTAAGGCTGGCAACAATGGGATGATTATCGGTGTAGTTAGCCCTTTCTACCGCTAGCTGACTCTGGACCTCGGCCAGATCCGCGATCGCGATTTGAACTGTTTCAGCATCGTTGAGCTTGGCCAAGTCTTGAGCTCTTTGGGGCGACAAGGCTAGTTGGTTTTCCAGGGCATTAACCTGAGCTGAAACAGCGGCTAGTTCAGCTTGATGACCCCTAATTTCATGCTCAATAGCTTCTAGCAAATTGACGGTAGCTGCCGATTCCTGCTCTAAATTGACAATTTCATTGCGGACTTTAAACGCGCGCAATTGCTCTGCAGCAGTGTCAACGGCTTCCTTGGCGCGGGGCAGTTCGGCTTCAATAAATAACCGAGCTGTGCGTGCTTCCGTTCGGTTGTTCTCAACATTTTTCGCGATGTAAGAATCCATCAGCTGGTTGACTACAGCTGCGGCCAACTCTGGATTAGGCGACTCGTACGTGATTAATACGATGTTGGTCCCTGGCAGAGGCTTGGTGGCTAGCCCGGATCGCAATAGTCCAGGATTCAGAGGAGCGCCATCCGCCCCCTTAATGTCCAGCTCTTCGACCACCTTTTCAAGTACCTGAGTGGACTGCATGAGCTGCTGTTGCGAAACCAGTGCTCTGGCAACGCAAC
>JBCBJE010000655.1:0-3763 GCA_038523735.1 Cyanobacteria bacterium J06626_18
AATCCGATTCAGCTAGCCGTACACGACTAGCTGAAATCAATTCGTCTTATTTCCTACGGAAGTTATGGGGTTCAACAACACGGACACTATTGCCAATTCAAAGCAACTCTCCAAGTCCCCCTTCATCGAGGGTAGCATTTACGGCTGTTGGAACTTTGCGAACCTCTAAAATCTTGCTAAGTGCGTGCGTAAGTCTCAACTTAGTCAGGTCGAGGAAGGCGTTTCTTCCTCAACCTGATAGTTAGACTTTTAACTCATTTGGCTGATTTAGCCATGAGGTTATGCCTTTATGGAACTCTAGGAACCAACAATGCCACCGTCCTTGCGGGTGATGACAATCGTAGAGTCGCGAGGAATCGTAATACCATCAGTGGGAGCCGGGAAGTTTGTTTCCGAAGGATCGCCGTTACCAGGATGCTGGGTATTGATGAACAGAGTCCTACGGTCAGGAGTATAGGCGATACCAGTGATTTCATCACCACTAACACCCACAAAAAGACGGCGAATTTCACCTGTTTCAGGGTTAGCAACCAGGCACTGATCTTGCAGCTCCTTCTGCTGACCACCATCAGTTTCAATGAACAAACGCCCATCCGGGTCAGCCCATAGACCATCAGGATCGCTGAACGTCCGCTCGTCGCCTTCAGCGTGCGTATCTTGAGCAAAGATGAAGTATTCCCAGGTGAAGGTCATGCCGATGTGACCATCTGAATCCACCATCTCCAGAATGCCGCCGTCCGGGTTTGGCGCTAGGGGGTTCGCTGCATTCGGTGTTTCACGCTGGCTATTGTTGGTCAAGGCCCAAAAGATCTTGCCAGTTGGCCCAACGGTTGTCCACTCAGGACGATCCATGGGCGTTGCTCCCAGGATATCAGCCGCCAAACGAGTAAATACAAGGACGTCTCCCTGGCTGCTGAACAAAGGTTGCCCCTGTTCATCTACAGCATCACGGATGGCGGGATTATCGTAGGTGATTTCCATCCATTCGCCGGTACCATCTTCGTTGAACTTCGCACAGTAGAGCTTACCGTTGTCCAAGGGGCTCAAACCACGCGCAATCATAGAACGCCAGCTGGCCTCAGACACAAACTTATAGCAGTAATCGAAGCGCTGGTCATCGCCCATGTAACCAACGTAACGACCACCTTGACCTACAGTTCCGCCAACACCTTCGTGCTTAAAGCGACCCATAGCGGTCCGCTTCACAGGCTTAGCATCCGGGTTTTGGGGATCAATCTCCACAACCCATCCAAAGCGATTACGCTCATTCACATAATCAGGATTAGACGTATCAAAACGTGGATCAAAGACCTCTCCGTTCTGACCACCCCAAGCATATCCAAAGCCTACAGGCGAGATACCATAGCGCGGATCCGCTTCTGTGATGGGGCTGCCTTCGCCCAATCGAGCGTCAGTAGGAGGATCAGACTGGTCTACTTCGGAGTTGTTGAAGTAACCGTTAAAGTTCTCTTCACACGTCAGGTAAGTCCCCCAAGGTGTGAAACCGTTTGCACAGTTATTAACAGTTCCTTGGAAGTCATTGCCAGCGGGGTTATCCAGCAACGAATTACCGGCTGCAGGTCCACTGAACTCAACCGGTGTATTCACGTGAATTCGGCGGTTCTTTGGACTATCCAACACAACCTGCCACGTGCCATTAACTTTCTCGATTTCTACGCAGGACACGCCATGGGCATGCTCCATAGTGGTAACCTCTTCCACCGACTCAGGAAGTGCCTTACCTAAAACGTGGGGAGTAATACCAAATTCGTGGTTAATGCACAGGACGCCTTTTGTGTTGCTGGTGCCATTTTCGGGGAAGAAGTGCATCCCGTCATGACCGATACCCACTTGCTTTGCTTGGTCAACGGAAGTAGTACGGTTGACTGGATCACCCGCATATTCTGGGATACCAGGCTCTAGTGGAGTTCCCCAAGGAATTAGAACATCGTACTGATAGTCAGAGGAAATGTGAGGGATTCGGTTATCCACTACAGCCTGTGCAACAGTCACGGGGCTGAAGCCAATCTCAGGACTAAGACTCTGGGCAAGAAGCGATCCGGTAGAACGACTTCCGGAAGACTTTGTAGCGGCAGAAACGGCTTGGCCTGTCAAACCCTTACCGACAAATGCACTAGCAAAACCCGCGGCAGACAAGACAAGACTGCGCTTCAGCACGTTGCGTCGAGACATTCTGGCCCGAAAAACGTCATTAAAGGGGCGATTGCCCGACTTATTACTAGGTAGATGGTCGTGAATCATTGGTATTCTCCTCTCAATCGTGTTCTCTCAACAGACACCGTCCTATAGCTGCTTTGCTTTCAAAGCAACAGACAACCTTGCTATGACAACGTCAAAAACCGACAAGCGACTTCAACGCAGCTAATCCAAATCCGCCAGATACTCCCGCTGGATCACTTCCCCAGGTAAGCGCCCCTCGTCATACGCTTGGTCAATCAAGCTAGACGATGTTCGACTGGCTGCAGGCCTTTGAGAAGCGATTGCCACACTCTCTTCGTTGCCTAAGCCCTCTTCATGAAGCCGAAGTAGTGCATAGGAATTGCTGTAATACTCAGTCCATGCGTCAACCTGAGGGTTCTCTTGCCACTGAGTTCGAGAAACAGTGACTGTCAGAATGGGAACCGTTTCGCCATTGCGATCGCCCAAAACAAAGATCTCCACCTTCAGAAGCTCAGAATTTTGACCGAACTGGCGATTGATAGCAGCTTCAGCTAGGCCCTCGGCCTGGGCCACTAGGTCACTATGGGTAACTTGACCATACACAGGCATATCAATAACAATAGTTCCAGGTTCTGCACGCCCAGGGCGATAAGCACCATCCACTAGCCAAACCATAAGTGCAGCTGCCAAAGCCACTACGAATTGGCGCATCAAAGGTTTATCCAACCAGGAAATCAAAAATCTAGCTGGAATCATTGAGAAAACGAGACGGCTAAGCGTCACGAGCAGGTTGACGGGTTACAACACCCGGCTAATACTCCCATGTGTTTTTATAGATGGGGTAAAATTCTGGTTAAATCTGATTAAAGTTAGAGTCAAAAAATACAAGCTTCCATAGTTCATCTGAACAGAGGAAAGCATTGAGTTCAATTCGTGATGTCGTTCAAAGCCTCGTTATGCCTTCTTTTCAGAGCATATACTCGAAGCAGGCTCAGCAAACCTCTGGACACAGTCTTAAGATTAGGTTCTCTTTTATGTTTACTTTATACAGGGTCGCCTGCGTGCCTTATGGCATGCTCCCCATGTCAGGCAGTACACAGAGTTGGCGATGAGTTGAAACGCTGACGGACACCCTCGCCCCCCCGCCGCCTCGAAATGAAGAAGGCGTTCCATCTTGAACCCAGAAGCTTTGAGGGCTTTAAAGTGGTCCGTTACGACGGCAAAACTCGCGGCTTCTTCAGCCCCCACCGCGACAACAATACGCGCGAGGTCGCCAAACGTCGCTTCGCCCTAACGCTCAACCTCAATTCGCCTGCAACCTACAAAGGCGGTGCCCTGCGCTTAAACCCACAGCGCTAATCTACAGTGTCTTTCTCGTTCCAAAGTAAACGTAAAGCGCAAAGATCGCCCCGCAACCCATCGCTCCCCCACTTTCTGCCTTCTGCCCTCATCCTTGTATGTTGAGTACTGGAAGCAGGAGACCGATTCATCCAAGGGTATCCAAGCTCGTGCGGAAGCCAGCGTCCCTGCTTTCCATCATTCTTGCAAGAACTCGAACAATCGCTAGGGTCCATTTCATGAG
>JBCBJE010000656.1:0-3754 GCA_038523735.1 Cyanobacteria bacterium J06626_18
GCTTGCCCTGAAAAACGCTCGCTGTCAGCGCGATGATGGTGGTTGCGGGTGAGGGTGACTCTGCTTCTGCTTCCCATTGCCGAATCTGCCGGGTTGCTTGACAGCCATCCATCATCGGCATCCGCAAATCCATCCAGATCAGATGGGGCCGCCAGGTCTGCCAAATTGCCGTGGCTTCTTGCCCATTGCCGGCTTGCCGCACAGCAAATCCTACCGACTCGAGCAACGCCATCAGCAACAGGCGATTGTCTGGCTCATCATCGGCAATCAAAATCCGATAGTCCGGTTGGTGGGGAGCGATGCCGACGACCTTCCCCACTTCCTGTCGGGGCGGCATCGCACTGGCCACCGACTGCACCGGGATGGAAAATTGGAAGCAGGTTCCCACCCCTAAGGTACTGTTGACGGTAATCTGACCGCCCATCAGCGCAATGAACTTTTGGGCAATGGCCAACCCTAAGCCGGTCCCTTGTTTCACCTGATGTCCGGCCAGGGTCTGTTCAAAGGGGGTAAACACCCGCTCGAGGTCTTCTGGGGCGATACCGGGTCCCGTATCTTCAACGGTGAGCGTGAGTCGCGATGTCGGTGAGTTCTGATCGGGCTCAGCCCGCGCACTGAAGGTGATCCCGCCGGCCTTGGTAAACTTAACGGCATTGCCCAATAAATTGATGAGGACTTGTTTGAGCTTGCCTTCATCGGCATAAACCTGTTGCGGCAGGCTGAAGTCCAGCTCTACAGCACACCGCAGCCCCTTCGTCTGGACCTTGAGGCAGAACATCGCTTGCACATCGCGCAGTAAAGTATGCAGGTTGAAGACTTTTTCGTCCAAGGTTATCCGCCCTGCTTCGATTTTGGACATTTCCAAAATGTTGTTAATGAGCGAGAGCAAGTGCTCGCCACTGCGGTTGATGATCGTTAAGTACTGCTGCTGTTCGGCTACCGCAGAAGTGCATTTGCTCAGCAGTTGGGCAAAGCCAATAATGCTGTTGAGGGGGGTCCGGAGTTCATGACTCATGTTGGCCAAAAACTCTGATTTGGCTTGATTAGCGCTTTCAGCCTTGTCTTTGGCGTGGTGGAGTTCGGCCTGGGTCGCTTTCAATTCGCGTAGTGTTTGCCGCAGGGCTTGGTTGCTGCCCTCCAATTGGTTCTGACTATCTACGAGTGAATTCGTTCGCTCTGCCAGTAGCTGGTAGGTCCGCTTGTGAATGGCGGCTTGAGCCAAGAGTAGTTGGTGAACATTGAGCAGTCGGTAGACTCCCTGCTTAAGCACCACAATAATGGGCTCATAGGGTAGCCTGTCTAGACGTCGCAGGCAAAGGTCTGCCGCTACTACAACACAAGTGTCGCCTTGGAACATCGGCGTATCGGCGATCGCCCATTCATGCACTTTATGGAGCGAAGCCATGGGGCGATTGGCAAAGAGATCGCGTCCGTAGGGGGCACTCATCTTCTCTAAAAATTGACGCCGTGAAATCATCCCGACCAGCTGTCCCTGCTGGGTCAGCAGGACCCCTGGTAGCGTCGGATCCCGTTGTAACGTCTGATCCACTTCACGGCAGGGGCAAGACAGTTCGACTTTGAAGCTGTAGAGGGGCAGTTCTGCAAGGGTGAGATGCAAATTAAGGTTAAGCGACTTGGGGCCAGTCATAGTGAATATCTGAAAGTCAAGGGCATTACGGTAAGGCGGCAATTCTCCTATGCGGATCACGTTCTTGCTGCCCGCGCGTAAATTGCGGGCTAGTCCAGTCCTTGCAGGACTAACAGTCGGTGAGGTTTAGCTCTGGAGAGGCGTCTCGAAGTGAGCCTGCAATTTCATACGCGATGGGATGGCTACCTGTTGCAACTGGGCTTTCAAGGCCGCTATTTCCTGCCGGGCGGTTTGCAACTGGTCGTTCTGTTGTTTCAAAGTTTGCTGTAGCTGGCGAACGTTTAGTTGGTTTTGTACCCTGGCCACAACCTCAATCATCTTGAACGGTTTGGTGATGTAGTCATTGCCTCCCACTGAGAAGGCTTTCACCTTGTCCCAGGCTTCATCGAGGGCACTTACAAAAATGACCGGAATATCCTGGGTTGCCGGATTATCTTTGAGTTTCTGGCAAACGGAATAGCCGTCTAACTCGGGCATGTTCACGTCTAACAGGAGGACGTCGGGCTGGGTAAATGACATAAGCTCTAGCGCCACCTTGCCATTAATGGCCTGCCGCACATGATGTCCTTCTTCCTCTAATACATGGGACAGCAACGCCAGATTTTCGGGATGGTCGTCCACTAGGAGAATATCGCCCTTTGCTGGGGTTGCAGACTGGGGCGCAGCGGTGCGCGGCTGTGGCAGCGGCTCTTCTAAAATAGAGGGTGCCTCCTCTGCTGGAGACTGCATTGGGTGTTCTAAGTGAGGCTGTACCTGCTGCTCTAAGATTGACCTGACATTGCTTTTGGAGACTTTACACGCTAGCGCTTGCGATAATAAGTGCCAGAGTTTGGGGGCAATATTCTGCCGTAAATACCGAGGTGAATAGTTGTAGGTGGCGGCGATGTCTTCGTAGCTTCGCTTGACCCCCTCCAGAGTGTTGAGCAACAGGATGTGCTGTAAATCACTCAAATGATGACCGGTTTTATCTCTGACGATGCTGTCAGCAAGTGTTAAGAGATCCTCAGTGTTTTTCATTGGCTGATGCGTTTTGAGCGTTACGAGTTGTCTGAAATCATAAGGATTCCAGAGTGGCAGTTCTTAACTATTGGAGACAGTAGAAGTATGTGAACTTGAGCGTGCGCTTTTGGGATCTATCGCTTCTAAAAGCACTAAGTGGTGGTTGCCATTCATGCAACTTCTGGTAAAGTCAGCAGCTAGGCTTGAAGGTGCAAATTAATCGAGAAAAACTAGAGATAGTCGCTATTCATTTGACCTATGATTAACTAAAAGTCATTGAAACAATTAGAGTTATTGATTCAGGATTTAACCCTGTTAATTTAATTAGACTCCACAGATGGCTACGTTCAGGGCTGAGAAAGGCTAACTTATGGCCAACTTATGACTGCGAGGAGATATCGATGGGCACGCTTCGTTTTGCCCATCCTACAGACTCATCCCCTGTTTGGAGGGGTGCCCGCAGGGTGGGGTGTGTCTTCAGACGATCACGCTAGATATCTGACTCCCCCCTACCCCTCTGCTCGGAGGGGATTAAGCCTTTGGTGAGTAAGCCCACACTAAACATAAAATGCGACATTTTGCGTCTCTACTGGATTCTGACTGTTAACCCCTGACGCCCTATCTAGTCAACGTTTCCTGGCTTGACGGAGCCCCTTATGCGCGGCTGCCGATTAGAGGGTAGTGACAAAAGGTGACAAAAGGTGATTGTTCAGGTGACAATTTTCGCCTTTTTTGTGCTGGGGATTTTCGCGATAGTTAGGCCAACCACGAAGGCAGAAAAAATTATTTCCCCTAGCAAATCTGACATCTAGCTAGATCGATTAGAGCCAAAAAACAGGAAGCATCGAGCGCTCAACACTGACAGGCAATTCAACCAACAATAAAAGGAGTAAAATCCATGACTACTGTGAAAGTAGATTTTCTTGGTGGCGGCGGTCTCGCATGGAAGCATTATGGTCAAATTGATGATAATGGAGTCAAGAATAGCAACGAAGACATCATAGACAACTCGTTAACGTTTGAGAGGGAGTCATCGATCTCCCATGCAAGAGCGAAATACTACGTCTACTCGTATAACAGCACTGTGGTTGGAGGGGATAGTAACAA
>JBCBJE010000657.1:0-3753 GCA_038523735.1 Cyanobacteria bacterium J06626_18
ACTCTCAAGCGGGTGACAACTGCTTCACTTTTGTAATCAAAGAATCCATGAGCGTGTCGAAGGGCTTCACGAATTTATCGATGCCTTCTTCTAGTAGTTCGTCCATGACTTGATCGAGATCGATCCCGAGTTCTGGCAGCATGCCGATGACTTGCTGCGCAGCGTCTACGTCTGTTTCGATACGGCTGGCAACGTCACAGTGGTCGGCACAGGCTTCAATGGTATTGGGGGGTAGCGTGTTGACCGTGTCGGGACCAATCAGCTCATCCACGTACATGACATCGCTGTACTCAGGATTCTTGGTGCTAGTGCTCGCCCACAAAAGACGCTGAACCCGTGCACCTTTGGCAGCCAGTGCCTGCCAGCGATCACTGGCGATAATCTTCTTATACTCCTGATAAGCCAGCTTAGCGTTGGCGATCGCAATTTTACCTTTAGCGGCTGCTAGCCTGGTCTGAACCGTAGCGTCATCAGCGTTGGCTGCTAATCCATCAATGAGCTTATCCACTTTGCTATCGATGCGGCTGAGGAAGAAGCTCGCGACCGAAGCAATGTTGCGAACGTCTTGTCCGGCTTCGGCACGGGCTTCTAGACCCCGAATGTAGGCCCAGGCGGTATCCACATAGCTCTGAACGGAGAACAGTAGCGTCACGTTCACGTTGATGCCGTCGCGAATGGCGGCTTCCACTGCTGGCAGCCCCTCAGGTGTTCCGGGGATTTTGATCATCAGGTTGGGACGCTCAAGTGTCTGGAAGTAACGCCGAGCTTCGCGCAGGGTGCTTTCGGTGTCCCGTGCCATGCTGGGAGGCACTTCCAGACTGACGTAGCCATCCACACCGCTGCTGGCTTGGTAGATGGGCATCAGCACATCACAGGCGTTGCGAATGTCTTCGAAGACGAGCGACTCGTAAATCTCATCGACAGATTTACTGGCCCGAATTCCCGCTTCGATATCCTGGTCATAGATGGCGTTACCAGCAATTGCTTTCTCAAAGATGGCCGGATTGGAAGTGATGCCATGCACGTCACGGCTTGCAATCAGCTTCCCGAGTTCACCGGATTGCAGGATGTCGCGGCTGAGATTGTCCATCCAAACACTTTGGCCGTAGTCTTTCAAATGCAGAATAGGACTGTCTGCAGTCGTAGCCATAGAAATCTCCTGGTTGAGTTGTTTTGGGGTTAAAGATTCAGTGATCAGGCGATAGCGCCCCTGTTGCCAACAATGATGGCTGGCCTCACGCTTTAGGGAACCGCCAACGATTTTTGCTCGCGAATGCGATCGCGGATAAACGATTCCACCAGGTCAACATCATCTGAACTGCCAATCACAACAGGGGTACGTTGATGCAGTTCGGTTGGCACAACATCCAACAAGGGTTCAGTGCCGGTACTCGCCTTACCCCCCGCTTGCTCAATCAAAAACGCCAACGGAGCGGTCTCGTAGAGTAGGCGCAGCTTACCCTGGGGCTTTTTGTTAGTGCCGGGATAGAGGAAGACCCCGCCCTGATTCAAAATACGGTGAAAATCCCCTACCAAAGCGCCGCTGTAGCGAGACGAGTAACCTTCGTGGCGATGGACGTATCGAATGAAATCGCGAATTGAATCGTCCCACTGCCAAAAGTTACCTTCATTCACGCTGTAGTTGGGGCCATGCTCCGGTATGCGAATGTTTTCAGCTGCCAGGATGAATTCACCCAAGCTGGGGTCTAAGGTAAAGGAATGAACCCCCCGCCCGATGGAATAGACCATGACAGTGGTTGGCCCATACAGAATATAGCCAGCGGCCAACTGCTGGTCACGCCCCGCTTGGAGCAGGTCGGCTGCTGACTGATCGAGGTCATCACCCGTCTGACGCCGAATGGCAAAAATAGACCCCACATTCAAGTTGATATCGACGTTGGAGGAGCCATCAATGGGGTCGTACAGTAAGGTGTAGCGACCAACAGGGCAATTTTCTGGAATGTAGTAAGGCTTGTCCATTTCCTCAGACGCCAAACGACACACCAAACCACTCTGTTTGAAGACAGAGATAAAGACATCATTAGCGAAGACATCCATCTTCTTAACGGCTTCACCCTGAACATTAGTGCGGCCTGTAAAGCCTAAGGCGTCTTCTACTAACCCTGAGCGCGACAAGCGCCGGGCAATTAGCTTGCCAGCCAGCGCGATACGATTCATCAAGGCGCTCAAATCTTGAGCTTCGGGGCCAAAACTTTGAAGTTGCTGCAGGACATGGCGCGACAAGGTAGTGCAGTCACGATCCAGCGTATGTTCTGAAGAGGGTTGGTAATCACCAACCATGCGGGCCTCCTAGCTGTGTAGCTGTCAGCGATAGTGCGACCGGGGCAAATTAGTCGTTAATTAACACGTGTTGTTTATTGCACCTGCGACCATATTAAAAAGCGCATTCAAAAAGCTAAGAACTCTTTATATCAGCTAAAGATTATCGCTCTGCTAGACATGGAAAATCAGAGCCTGATTAGAACCCTTCAATGAGTGTTAATACTCAATCTTTTCCACATTCAAGACTGATTGGTCAATACCGATAACTCATTAGGATAGGCGAGAGTGTAGGAGGCAGGGGGGCCGAGAGAAAGCAACAATCGGGCTTCATTCAAACAACATTGCATGCGGTTTCAGGGCTGGCATTTTGGACACTGTGGCTTCTTGTGAAAACTATCCTACCCAAGACAGATGCAGTCTAATTACCTACTTCTTTGAGGCTAATCAAGTCACTTGCGATCATCTCGCTACTAGGTGACAGAGTTTTCTTTCGTAAACCGTATTTAATGAGAAAAGACGTAAAGTTTTCTAAGAGGGTTACGAAAGTTACAGTTTGCAGTTTTGGTCTCTACGGGTCTCTTTAATCTACTGAATAGGTCACCATCAGTTCGCGATAGACCGTGACCTCTGCGGGAGCTTCTGGATCGTAAAAGCTGGGCTCCGAACCAAAGAAAAGCGCCGCAACTAAATCTTTTTCTTCGTTACAAGGGGCCAGCAAGCGACCTAAGAAAGGCAGCTCGGCAACGGCAGGAGGACTGGCTAAGGCGACCTCCATCGAGTCGGCGATCGCCGCGGCCCGCAGCTGCGCATCAGCCATGGCATCGCTATAGGCCGCTTGCTCGATCGCAGCACATTCGGCAATGGCGTAATCCACATACAGCCGATCTACAAAGATAGTCTGTTCTGGTGTCTGCCCTTCCAACGCATTGTTGATGATTTGTACCAGCTCATTGACGCGATCGCGGGTAGGATCCTCAAGATTAATCACCAACGAGTCACCAGTTCCGTAGTAGTAATAAGGCTGAGAATCGACAACATTGATATTGACTCGAATAGAAGACTCTGGAATACCTGCAGCCGTTAGGGCATCGACGATGCCTTGCAAGCTAAGGCGTGTGATCGGGGGGGGTTCTGGCAGGGGGGCTGGCTCGGCAGGAAAGCCCTCAGGCGGCAATTCGTAGGGGTAGGGAGCGTTGGGGTCATAATTTGTCAGCAGTAACTCAATGCGGGCGACATCGGCAGGCAAACTGGCACGTCCTTGCCCGGTGACTGAAATAGCTCCTTGGTCGCTGGCGGGAGGATAGAGTAACTGGGCGATCGCGGGCTGGGCTGCTGAACCAAACCCAGCAACGAACACCCCCAATGAGAGGGGTAAACCTATAGCGGTAGAAAATTTCATGTGAGTTTCTCTGTATGAGTTTGTGTAAATGACGATTTTGGGGCAATGCAGCTCTCTAGCAGCCGTAGTCT
>JBCBJE010000658.1:0-3750 GCA_038523735.1 Cyanobacteria bacterium J06626_18
AGCGTATCGGCATATAGCGAATTCTCCGAACCGCTCAGCTCAATTTCAGATTTTAACGCTAACCCAATCCCATGAATGAGCGGGTCAGCCGTTGCAAACTGAGGAATCAGTTCTAGGCTATTCCTACCTGGCTGGACAGCATCAGCCCACACTTCTGGGTCTATGCTTAGCAGCAGATATTGATTTTCAGCATTCCATTTAGCGCGGTGAGGCATGTCCGCTGGGACAATGACAATATCTCCTACCTGGAACTGATCGCGCTTAACTTGAGTCCCAATTTTCTGTTCAGCTTGCGTTGGGTTCTTTAGATGAACAAGAATCAAATGCTGGTTAGAGATGACTTCAGGTATTTCAGAGGCCGGATGGTGATAGTAGCCTAAATGAATACCGGGCCACTGATGAGACTGACTTGAAAGCAACAGGGCTGAAGGCAACACCTTCGCTACATCGGAATTTTGCGAAAAATCAATTGCGATCGCGCTGCGAAAAATCTGTTGTCCGTGGTCAGTCAATTGCGGCTTCACATTACTACCATTATTGTCGGAACACGTAGGCATCAATCAATCTTGAGTTCTAGGGCATTTACGTCAAGCTTAGCTGCTACTTGACGATAATCGGTAGAGCGCGAACAGCCAATCTGTTCTCAAACCTCTTTAATCGTTAGCTCTCCTGCTTCAGCGAGTGCCATCGCAGGGCTACTCCTTCGGAGTATCGCCACGTTCACCTGGCTTTTGTCCAGCGACTTCGGACGACCACCCAAAGTGCTACCTTACTGTGAACCACGCCGCAATTCAACAGGTTCCTCACGCTGGGCCTTAACCGCTCATGAACGCCTCAATAGTCGCAACCGCATTGCCAATGCCATCTTCACGACGAATCTCTTTACCCAATCGTTCAGCCTGATCGCGTATAGCGGTATTGAAAACAGCCTCATGAATAGCCGAGGCTAAATGCTTCGCGCATAGCCGCTTTTGTGGAATCGGCGGTGGCCCCACACCTAACCGATAAATCTGTTTCCCCCAAAACGGCTGATCGCCAAAAAAGGGGCAAATGATAGTCGGACGCCCTGCTCGTAAGCCAGCGGCGGTCGTGCCTGCACCGCCATGATGAACGACAGCAGAGACCCGAGGAAACAGCCAATCGTGCGGGGCCTGGTCGAGCTTAAACATTGTTTTGGGTAGCTCAGTTGTTTTAAGCCCTCCCCAGCCCGTCGCTAAAATGCCGCGTTGCTGGGTTGCCTCTAATGCGTCAATGGCAATTTTGGCTAATCGCTCAGGATGCCGCCCGGCCATGCTCCCAAACCCAATATAAACGGGGGGCTCCCCACTCGCTAGAAAGGTTGTCAGAGCTGGTGAGGGTTGCCAGTTCTCGGTTTGATTGAGAAACCAATACCCATTGACATGGGCTGAAGCTGGCCAATCGGTTGGGCGAGGAACCACTTTCTGGCTGTAACAGTGAAGTTGGGGGATTGGCTGGCCATTGGCTCGGTGCAATATGTCTAAATGCTTGGGCTTTGCAGGCAGGTGAAGAACTTTCCGGCGAAACTCATTAGGCAGACCGCTGTATAGGCCTATCACAGCGTGAACGGTGCGATAGGTCAGACGGTTATACCAAGCGCCAAGCTTGAGATCGGGAAATCCCATACTCGGCAATTGTGCAGTCGGCACAAACTGGGGAAAGGGCATCGACATGAATAGCGGAATCTCCAACTTGTCGGCAATACTTTCCGCCAACACGGCAGCTTTGGAGGCAAGAATGAGACCCTCTGGATTAACCGCCTGCGCGGTTTGCCAAATGTCGTGAAGGCTCTGCCGATATATCGGTTTGACCTGCTGAAAGAGTTTAATCGTCGTGCGAAGGGTGCCCCAAAGGTTATTGGTGTTTTCGATCGCATCTCGTCCAGCATCAGAGTCGATAAGCTGAATCAGTTCGTTGTTCATATAGCCATAGTGCAGACCATGCTCAACAACAAACGGTTCAAACGAGGCACTCGTGCAAATTGTGACAACATGACCAGCACTCTTAAGGCCCTTGCCCAGCGCCACGTAGGGTTGAACATCACCGCGAGAACCTAAGGTAACAATAAGCAAATTCATAATAGTTTCCGACCGTAGCGGTCTTCCCCCATCTAGAGAATTGGGTACTCACTAAAGTTTTTCCACGATGCCTCCTGCCCTTAGACTATTTTCCAGTTTGTTGATCTTAGCCAAGGCTGTTAGCGAAAAAACAAAAGCCATTAGAGAAAATGCGCCAAAAATAATCTCCATCGGAATACGCTCCTGATGAGTATTCGATTTCCTATAGTCTACCAACAGGGACACCGGATTAGGGTTGTTTCTCTCGGATGACAACGACGACGGCATCCACGGTCAGCTATATTTAGGCGGAAAGATTTCTACCTAATCTGCTCTTTAAGGTGGCTATAGCTTTGGCCACTTAGCTCACTACATTAGTAACCGCTGAAACCGTTTATTATTGCGGGCTAAATGGCGCGCAAGCGTACGAATGCATCCATACGCTTGCTATATGTGGAATCTTTCCTTCTCATCAATAGTTCTCCCTAAGAGGGATCAATTCCCCTAATTGAGGCGACGAATGTCCCAGAAACTTCAGCAGCGGCGAGCAAGTCGCCCACAGGCTATGATTCGGAAGTACAAACCCGGTGATGAACTCATGATCGGCCAAATCTACTACGACGCCGTTCATCAACTGACCCGCGAAGACTACACTGAGGCGCAGCGTAACGCCTGGGCCACTCCCATTGAAGGCGACGATGCGTGGGCTGAGAAATGGCGCAGGCGATGCGATCGCAAGCAACCTTGGGTTGCAGTTGTGGATGGCGAGGTCGCGGGCTTCATCGAATTCGATTCTGACGGCCATATCGACTGCACCTACGTATCCCCGGATCATGCCGGCAAGGGGCACATGTCGGCAATCATGGAGCAAATCTTCCAGGAGGCGCGACGGTCCAATCTGATCCGGCTCTACGCCGAGGTCTCCATCACAGCGCGCCCCTTCTTCGAGCGCCATGGTTTCCGCGTCGTCCGCGACAACCCACACGAAGTTCGCGGCGTTCCGATTTTGAACTACATCATGGAGTGTTGGTTGCATCCGGACGCGGGGTAGATGGGGTATCTGAACATCGAACCATAAGCAACGGAACTTTAGGAGAGCAAACGGATAGCGTCCGACCCGCTAACCGCGGGCGGCACATCCTCGACGCTCAGATGATAAATGCCAAGATCCAGGATACCAGTGCCTAGTTGCTCCTCTTTGCTAACTAAGCCTACGTCTTATCCCATCAACGCCACGGTTGTCAGACTGAGGCCCATACAAACTGTTGCCAGAGCGCTGACCACTGACAGCCGCTGCATCACTCCAGCTCCCAAGGGAGATTTTTCAAGACACTGTTGCCCATAAACGGCAGCTAACCCCAAAGTGGTGAGCACCGATGCCAGACCCAGACTAAAGCCGCCGATGAGCACTAACCTGTAGGCGATTTATGGACACATAATGCCCCGGTAAGAATACAATGGCATCCTTTTTGATAGCAATGCTATCATTCGAGCAAAATCATTCCTTCTCAAGACCGCACCATGGCCAACTTAATTGTCCGCAACATTGATGACGCCATTGTAAAAGCTCTGAAACAGCGGGCCAGCCGCCACGGCGTTAGTGCCGAAGCTGAACATCGCAAAATTTTGGAGCAGGTATTGCTGCATCCGCCCCAAAAGTCCTTCGCTGAAGTCC
>JBCBJE010000659.1:0-3747 GCA_038523735.1 Cyanobacteria bacterium J06626_18
ACCTGCAGCGTCGGAGCCATGGAATCACTGGGCACAATGGTCTGCTCGACAGCTTGCCGAATCCAGCCCGGCGTTGAACCTATAGCCAGCCGAACGACTAGAAGCCCCAAGACTAAAAGGGCGATCGTCTGTTTGTCTCACTGAGTCCGAACTATTATCCCCAAACGGGCGATATTGTGGTGTTTGTTCCACCAGATGCAGCGCTAGCTGAGCTTGAACAACGCCCTGAAGATCCACTCTATGTCAAACGGATTATCGGATTGCCGGGGCAGCAGATAGCCGTCACGCAGGGTCGCATATACGTAAATGACAGTCCTTTGACGGAGACTTACACGTTGGATTTGCCGGCCTATGAATGGGGACCAGAAGTTGTTCCTGATAACAGCTACTTCGTGCTGGGTGACAATCGTAACAACAGTCACGATTCCCATGTTTGGGGATATGTGCCTGAGGATAACCTGCTGGGTTTGGCCTACAAAATCTACTGGCCGCCTGACCGTGTTCAGCCGCTGCAATAGATGACCGAGAAGTTATTTCCATAAGAGGAAGATTGGCTACTTCCAGTCACACATGAGGTTTTGAGTAATGGATTGAGCATCACCGGCGCGTTCTAGTCCTGAAAATACCTGGAAGCTTGCGGACTGGGCGTCGAAGTGCAAGCCTTTGTTAAGCATCTTCCTCTGGGTTGGATACGGCAATATTGAAGTGCAAAACCTGTTCACGCGCCCCCAACTTTTCATATAGTGCAATAGCAGGCGGATCTTGATAATCCGCCTGCACAAAAATAACGTAGGCACCTCGAGCAAAGCCAATCCTACGAAGTTCTTGAATCATTGCTGTGGCGATACCCTGTCGTCGATAGGAGGCTGCGACCGCTAGGTCATAGATATAGATCTCGCTGCGCTCCTGTTCAAACTTCTTGAGTTCGTACGCAGCTAATCCTCCGACAACCCTGCCCTGGTCAAGGGCTGCGATGGCAATGAAGTAATTGTTGGCCAGCAAATCTTCCATGTAGGTCCGGCTCGGACGATTGTCACAATACGTCGCAACCTCATCAAACGCCTCGCCGAACAGGGTCATCATCGCCTCGAATTGCTGTGCATCAGCGGGTCCGAGTTGCACAATTTCGGCGGTAACGTTCTTCGACATAATGAATAATGGACAGCCTCAAACAACGGCAGTTCCTTAAGGATTGACGTTTCATTCCCTGTAGAACCTCACCAATTCACGGTAGTTGGCCTCGCCTAGATTCACCGCTCTATGGATCCTACCTTCAGGCTGATCCCAGCCTGTCAGACCAGGACTGACATCAAACTCTACAATTTCGCCGGTATTACAATACTCAATTCTCAAGCGATCGCCACTGACTACGACCGCAAAGCATCTACAAAAGTCCCTATGCCACGCACTCTGAAAATTCGCCGGGGGCAATCATTATTCGTCGAATGCGGATTTCGCCTGCCCGCTGCCGTGAGGTGTTAGCCAGCAACTGGAGCGTTTGACAGTGTCGGAATGTATGCAAGTTCAATTCTGATTGCATCAGGATCTCGGAAGAACACCGCATAATATCCAGGAGCATAATCATACTCTGCGGGTTCATTTACAATCTCAGCGCCAATTTCGCTGAGCAATCGGTAGAAGTCGTCAACTTCCTTGCGTGCCGTTGCATGAAACGCGAGATGATGCAGTCCCGGTGCGTAGTCATAATGCCTTGATTCAATATGCTCTTCTTTCGCCTGCCATAGGTTTATAGCAGTGCCGGTCGAATGAGATTCCCATATTTCAACACCCGGAAAGCTTTCACTATTCTCATAGCCCAGAAATCTCAGGATTGGTTGATAAAAACTCATTGAGCGCGCCAAATCGGATACGCAAATTGCAATATGATTGATAGCCCCAAGTTTCATATACATCTCCTTACTTGATAGCTAACTACTATTTAAAGAGAAGCTTTCCGCCTAACACGATAGAGTCCTTATGTTATCGAAGCAATTGCGCTATAAGGCTTTCAGTGGTTTTTAATCGCATCTTGCAACGGGTAATTAGGCAGAATCATTTGCTCCTTTAATCGCTGCCGATTTTAACTCTGCCTGAGCTTGCGTTGCCAGATTGTAGGTTCTGTCTAGTGTCAGAAAAGTTTCCGTGTGAGCAGACTGCTCTTGGTCCATGGCTAGCCAAAGGAGGTATTCGATATTGCCAGCGGGGCCGACGGTAGAGGAGTAGGTGAGACCGCGATCGCACCATCCCAACTCTCTCGCAGCCAGCAACACCTGCCAAATCGCCTCAGCCTGATCTTGCGCTGATCGGACGACGCCGTTTTTGCCAACTTTCTCCTTACCCACTTCAAACTGGGGTTTCACCAGCAAAACAACCTCGCGGGGAGGGATCAACAGCTGCCAAAAGGCTGGCAGCACCTTAGTCAGCGAAATGAACGAAACGTCCATGACGCCCAGATCGGGGCGCGGGCTCTCGTCCGTGTATAGATCTTCCGGTGACAGGTGCCGCAGATTCGTTCGTTCCCGCAAAACCAGGCGGGGATCTTGCCGCAGTTTCCAAGCAACCTGTCCATAACCGACATCAACGCCATATACCAATTTGGCTCCAGCTTGAAACAAACAGTCTGTGAAGCCTCCGGTGGAGATGCCGCCATCCAGGCAAATGCGATCGCGAGTGGGAATGTCAAACGTCTGGAGAGCCTTTGCTAACTTTTCACCACCCCGTGAGACATAGGGACGTTTCTGTTTGACGATAATTGTGGCATCAGTTGCGATTGCGGTTCCGGGCTTATCCACCACCTGCTGGTTCACCTGTACTTCACCCGCTCGAATGACGCGTTGAGCCAATTGCCGCGTTTCGCAGAGCCCCAGCTCAACTAGCAACACATCCAGCCGTTGCTTAGCCAAGCGGAACCTCGTCTTGAAAACTCATCCGCCGGCGAAACTGAAACGGACCCGCCAACGTACCCCAAAGCTGCTCATCCGTCTCCGGATCTCGGCCCCGATCCCAACTCAGTAGCCCTTCCTCACTGATTTCAAATTCGTTGTCTAGATAGGTGGTTTTGCCTTTCCGAACCACTACACATGCTTTTCCCGGCTCTACCCGACCCTTAAAGCTGTGTCCCGTCCACTCCACATGCATATTGCAACCAGAGGATTTCTCCAAGCGCTCATGGGTCAAGGTGTTGAGTAGAGCGCGAGCGCGCGCCGCCCCATAAATACTCTCCTCATCCTTCACCTTGAAGTTCTCAATCTCAATGCGGTCATCCACCACAAATAGCTTCATCGCCCGCGCCCGGTATGGCTGCTTCAGCATGAAGTCGTAAGCCTGCTCCAAGTACAACCCAACGCCATCCAACAGCTCGTACGGCAACGGACGCATGCACACTCGAATATGCGCAAACAACGGCGGATTATCCATAGCCTGCTGTTGATTACTGAAATCGGCAGCCATCCAGCGGGCGAGGGTGACGACATCGGTCGAGTGAGTCATGTAGCGAACGGGCAAACGGGACAGGTTTTATTGTACGGCGAAGGGGTAGGAGGGTAGAAGGGTAGATGGGTGATCGAATTCCGAATTCCGAACTCCCTAACTCGACGCGCTGGTATAAAACCGCAGGGCAAATCCCCAAAACCAGCGGGAGATTTGTAGCAGGGCGATCGCTAAAAGAGCGGAGCCAGCAATCCAGATAAAGTTACCGCGTCCCAGGAGGGTTTGAGCAGGTACGGTCGTTAAAAAGGTGACGGGGAT
>JBCBJE010000660.1:0-3737 GCA_038523735.1 Cyanobacteria bacterium J06626_18
GAAATCGATGATCACGCGGTAGCTTGTTGATAATGGGCACATACCACTTAATCAGGTCGTAGGTTTTCTGGATGATAGGTAAGTCATTAGGCATTGAACGTTTGGGACAAAATTCGACAGAAGGCCAGAATACAGGAATTCTGAATTCCGTCTCCTGACTCCTGTATTCTCTTTATTGGGGTAGGCAGAAAAACGTGGCGGCTCCTGGAACAACAATCCTAGGAACTGCCGGTCCGCGTACCGCAACAGGAACGAGCCCGACAACATCAACAACAACGTTGGTTTTCGGGTAGTCTGTTCGGCCCCCAGCACTCTTCTATTGCCAGTCATGGCTGGTCAGAACTGGCAGGTGGGAATCTGTCGGGCGTACCGCAGAAGAGTCCAGACCTACCTCCGGCGATATCCATCGAGGTATCCAAAAATCAAACCGGGTCAGCTATTTTGGTAGGGCAACCGAAGACCTAGCTGGCCCAGCACACTCCTATGTCTCCCACAATTCGCCGCACAACTCGCACTGGCCGAGGCTTTATTGAGCCCTTACTAGAAGTTGGTAATGCCTTACCACTGCATATGGTGCTGGTTCCCAGCGGCACCTTCATCATGGGTTCTCCAGAGGAAGAAGAGGACCGTGAAGAGCGAGAAGGCCCACAGCATCAGGTCGCGGTACCGTCCTTCTTCATGGGCCGCTATCCAGTCACCCAGGCCCAGTATGAACAGGTGATGGAGACCAATCCAGCGACTCAATATGACACTGACCACTTCGTTGCCCCCGACAAACCCGTGGTCGGTGTCAACTGGCATCGTGCGGTGGAATTTTGTCAGCGTCTAGCTCAACTTACCGAACGCCCTTATCGCCTCCCCTCCGAAGCTGAGTGGGAATATGCCTGTCGCGCCGGGACTAAAACGCCCTTCTATTTTGGTAAAACACTCACGACCGAAGTCGCCAACTATGACGGCAACGACACTTACGCCAATGGTCCGAAAGGCGAATATCGCAACGAGACAACCCCTGTAATTCACTTTGGGATTGCCAACGCCTTTGGCCTTAGTGACATGCATGGCAACGTCTATGAGTGGTGTCAGGACTACGGGCACAACGACTACGACAACGCTCCTACCGACGGCAGTGCCTGGACCGAAGGAGTCGCCTCCACTCGACGAGTAATCCGTGGCGGCTCCTGGCTCAACTTTCCTAGGAACTGCCGGTCCGCGTACCGCTACTGGTACGAGCCCGACCCCTTCAACTGCTACGTTGGTTTTCGGGTAGTCTGTTCGGCCCCCAGGACTCTTTAACCCTTTGCCCTTTTGTCCTCTTGTGGCGCGGAGCGCCTCGAAATTTTTCACTAAAATCGAGATATGACAAACACTACACATATCCACCTATTTCAAGGCTTCCAGCTCCTTCAAACTACCTTGAATCTGCTTCAAAAAGCCAGGCAACACAGCATCCAGCGCTTGATTCGACTCACGCCCTTTACTCACTCGCTTCAGCGTCTTCAATTCAGCAATAGTCTGCTCCAGTTTCTTCAACAACTGCCGTCGCCGCAAAATAGGAACTGAGTTCCTATTTTTTTTTGGCGCGGGTGTCTTCGCCTCTGCCAACACCTTCCGCACATACCGGGTAGAAACCCCAATCGCTACCGCCAAGGCAGGTCCAAGTGCTTTTTCGCCCGCTTTAGGACGACCCCGCGTCTCCTTATAATTCAGTTCCCGTAGACGAGTGGCTAGCTTTTCAATCTGGTCCCGCGAGTAGTTAACCCGTTTCTCATTCTCAGCCAGCTCTACCTGTAAGGCTTTCTCCGGTTCTGCTTCGGCATCAAACAGCATCATGCGCACAGGCACCAGGTCGTCAGGAAACTGCTCAGCATAGTGTTGGGCGTCTTGTTCCTTGAGGTAGGTGATGGCCGCCAAGCGATGCGCCCCAGCCAGCAGGGTATTTTGCATATCCACCACCAGCGGCTCAATCAAGCCTAAGGCCACAATCGACTCCGCTAACGCCGCCACATGCTGAGGGCGCACCGGGCGCGTGTCCGTTCCTCGGGGTTGAATCTGTTTAAGGGGCATCAGCGATCTTTGACCGCGATTTTCCTCGGCCTTAGTTTCGGCAACTTGATCCTGCTGGTGAATCGCTTCGGCAGCATCCACTGCACTGCTAAAGACGTCTGCTGCGTTCCTTCGTTTTCTAGGCATGTTGTATCCACTCCGCAATCTGTCGCAGATCTTCGGCCCCCTTACATTTGGGGTCATACTCCATGAGCGGCACTCGTTCGGCACTGGCCCAGGCTAGCGTCGTATCCTGGCGCACAACCATGCGCTTCGTATCAGGATAAGCCGACGCCAGTTGAGCATCGAGGGCTTGATCCATCGATCGCCGCAAATCAATCATACTGAGCACCAAGGCATGGCGCTTAGCCCCCCGACGACCTTTCTGCTGGCGCACCTCTAACTCATTCATCACTCGACCGGCTCCCATCACTGCTAAGGGATGGGCATTCGTACACACCAGAGCCGTATCAGCCGCCACACATCCTAACCGCTCTAAGTATTCCACGCCCGGCGGGCAATCAAACAGCATAATGTCATAGTTGAGCGGTTCCATCGCATCGGCAAGATCTTCTGGGTCCGAAGACTGCACCCCATAACTCGCCAGGTCCGGGCCTCCTGGCAGCACATGGAGGTTGGGGAGCGCCTCTACCGGCAACGGCGCTTGCCCTAATAGCAGCTGCGCGGTCCCCGCAGCGGTCGGATCGGTTCCCAGCACATACGCCATATTAGACTGCGGGTCCAAGTCAACGACCAGGACTTTTTTACCCTGATTGGCAAAAACAGACGCTAACCCACAGGCAACCGTGGTCTTACCCACCCCCCCTTTCCGGCCGCTGACTGAAATTCTATAAACCATCGCAACCTCCTGACCCTAGCCTGCTCCCAGGAAATGTCCTATTCATATCAATGTCTCCGGTGCGCACACCTCATACAACCTCAGTTGCTGAATCAGCTTCAATCCGAGCTTCTAATCATCGCGTACGCTCTAACTCATCAATCAGGATCTGCTCGTTGGGCAGCACCATCTGAGATTCAGCAGTCATGACCTTATTAGAAAGATCCTCCGAGCATAGTGAGCGATCGCTTCATCCTTCTTATTGCAAAGGATTAGAATCTATCCGAAAACAGATGTTTTCGTCTGAGAAGTTGCCTAAATTACAGGTATAGAAGCGCACGATGCTATCTAGCTCACCCAGAGTGACCTTGCCGGTAGCCGAGCCGACCAGTCTTGCGATCTCCACGGTTAAATTGCCTCAATTCTGTCGTTTGGTCAAGCACTCATCAAACGACAAAAAGATAGGATTATCGTGTTCGTGTCATTTAACCAAACGACACGAACACCTTACAGCAAGTCCTTTGCGATCTGCGCGCTCACCGACAGGGTATCGAGGCAAGCGGGCCTATTGCCCCAACTGGGGTTTGGATTGAGGTGTATCGTCCAGGGGGTCGCGATGTGGACTAAGCGCGGCTAAAGACTGAGAAGGCAATGTGTGGCAAGTCCCATAGTCGGGGGTTAAAAAGGGTGGGCTCGGCTGACCATCGCGATTGGCAAACCCGCATCAAGCGGCGGGATGTTTTGCTTGAAATCGAGCAGCGATCGCAAGCGATTCAGGCCATGCTTGATGTCCCCATCTGGGAGCCGTAAGGGATGGGGAAATGGTTCCATACCGACGCAAGTCTTCAAGTCTCTC
>JBCBJE010000661.1:0-3727 GCA_038523735.1 Cyanobacteria bacterium J06626_18
ATGCTTAACCTTTCTGCTCGACAGTCTGTGGCGATGCGAGTTCCCCATAAGTCTGTGCCATTGCATCATTATCTAAAACAACCTCGTCGCCTAGTCTACGCGTTGATGAACCAGGGCCAAGTCCAAGAGTTGGGGGCTGATTGTTTTCGGTTAAGTCTAAAGTCGGTTCAGTTCTTGATGATGAATATTCGGCCCGTTGTCGATCTCCGCATTGATGTCAGTCAAGATAAGCGGCTCAGGGTTGATTCCGTGGACTGTCAGATTCACGGCAATGAGTTTATTAATCAGCGGTTTGACTTATCATTAGCTGGTGTGCTTGAGCTAGACGAACAAGAGGACTTTACTGGGGTGACTGGGCAAGCTCATCTCAAGATTGCGGTCGATTTACCGCCTGTACTACAGCTGACGCCGCAACCACTTCTGGAAACAACGGGCAATCAGATTCTCAAGGGTGTTTTGGTAACGATGAAGCAGAGGTTGGTGCGTCAACTGGTTATCGACTATGACCGCTGGAGTGCTCAACAGACCCGCGAAAACCGGTCACCCCTCTCTCTCGGACGGCGAACTACTCAGGCTTCCTGTTTAGATAGCTAGAGGAGGCCAATTTTTACTGATCGCATTCCACTTCTTGGGGTAAAAATAGAACGTCAAGCACGTAATGTTTGCTTAAATAATCAGAGCGATCGCGTGTTCCCTGGGAAGTGCAGAGGGTCTTATGGGTAAGGCGTCAGTAAAAACCTTCGTAAAACCGAAGAAACGGAGGTTGTGGCTGGGTCCACTATGTTTTGTGTGTTTTGCGGCTGGGGCGACTACGTCAGCCTTTGTAACTTTTGACATTCAGGTTCCACTCAGTTGGGATAACGCTTCACATTCACTTGAATGGAACGGAGCACCGATTAGTTGGGACTCAGTCGATTGGCAGGCTTTACCGATTGATTGGGAGTCCTTGCCGTTTGGTTGGGGGGCTGCAGTCTTAGCAACGCCAGAGCCTGCCAGTCTAGGGCTTGTGGCCCAAAATTCTGAAATTCAAGGGGTTGATGCCTTTCAAAGAGAGGTCTCGGCGAGTCACTTATGTGCTCCCCGGACGGAGGAAGCTGACGATGGTTTCGTGAGCGATGAGAGCGACAGCTTCGTGAGTAATGAGGCCAACGCGTCTGCGGTTCAAGTGGTAGAACCGAGTGACGTAGTGGCATCGGGTGGACTCATGGCACCCGTTCTTCAAAAGGTTCAAGTTGGCGTAAACCCTGATCTGATACAGCAGTTAGCAGCAGCCCCCTGGCCAGAACTTCACGAAGCAGCCCAGACGGCGCGGGTGCCAGTTTTGATGTATCACGATGTGCTTGAGGAAAAAGAAGTTTTCTTCGACGTCACGGTGGAAGAGCTTGAGGAACACTTCGCGCGTATTGAAGAAGAGGGATTAACCCCGATTACTTTCGAGCAGCTCGTTTACCATCTCCGGACGGGAGCCCCCTTACCCCCCAAACCCGTCATGCTTACATTTGATGATGGTTATGAAGGACACTACACCCACGTTTATCCTCTGCTGAAGCAGTACCAGTATCCAGCTGTCTTTTCCATATTCACAGGCAAAATGGACGGTGAGGTGGCTGGGCGTTCCACGATGACCTGGGAGCAAGCCCAAGAGATGGCGGCTGATCCGCTGGTGACCATTGCTTCCCACGGCGTCACCCATCCCCCCGATTTACGAGTGTTGAGTGACGAAGACTTGTCGCGTGAGGTGTTTGACTCAAAGTCAAGGCTTGAGGAGAAGTTGGGGATTCCCATTCGCTATTTCACCTATCCTGTTGGCCATTATGACGATCGCGTTGCCGAAGCGGTTGATATGGCAGAGTACAAGGCTGCTTTAACGATGAGCAACTATGACGAGTGGTTTGCTGGTGAATCGGAGAGTCTGCTGGCGATTGGGCGATATGGGCAGTCTCAACTAGAGGCGGTGATTCCTGAAGCCTGGGAAGGGTTGGCCCTGCGCGTGGTGCCTGACGATACGTTTGACTTTGCTTCCCCCGTGCGGGTGGTGCGACGGTTGGAATTGGAAACGGAAGAGGTGCCACTCGCTCTGATTACGGGTGGACGGCCTGTGACGGTCCATGCGGATAGTCGCTACCAGCTGCCTGAGATTCTGGCCCGGACGAATGCGATCGCGGCTGTCGATGGGGCATTTTTCTCCCTGGAATATCTTGATTCCAACGTCATGATTGGGCCTGTGCTAAGTCAGGCGACCCAGACTTTCATTCCAGGCAATGTCGGGGAAAACCCCTTGCTCAATGGTCGACCGCTGGCACTCATCAGTCCGGGCGAGGTTAGATTTGTCCCCTTTGAGGCCAATACCCATAACACCTTGCAGGGGTTGCAGGCAGAGATGCCTGATGTAACCGATGCCTTTGTAGGCGCTGCTTGGCTGGTGCGAGACGGTGAACCTCAACCAGAGGAATCGTTTGGGACCCTGTTCGATTTTGAAGCGTACCGCCACCGGGCTTTTTGGGGGATCAACAAGGCTGGACAGCCAGTGGTTGGTGTGACCAAAGGCCGCATTGATTCCGTCGGACTCGGTGAACTCCTTCACGAGGTGGGATTCCGTGACGCCATGATGGTTGATTCTGGAGCCAGTACGTCTTTAGCCTATAGAGAAGAGTCGTTAGTTGATTACACGCCGCGTCCGGTTCCTCATCTCATTGCGCTCTTGCAGCCAGAAGATGCCAAGGGGACTTGTCCTTTGACTTTTGAAGAAGCGCCCACTTACGAAGATGACTGGGGTACTTCTTATTGGTAAACAAACATCGACAGCGGCAGAAAACGTACAGTTTGTCGGTAGCCGTACGCTCAGACAAAAAAACGCTTTTAAGAAACCGCCTTTGCAAAAAGTTCTGAAAATCTTCTCTCAGACTGCACTCATATCAGTCTGCAAAATAGCTAAGTGCGTGATGAGGACGTTCTCAATGGTGTGTCCATGACGGAGTCCCATCGCTGGCATGTAGACAAGATAGACCGCCATGCGATTGGCTGGCATGCAGGGAGACTGAGTGAATGGAACTGATTGAGCATCTGGAACATGGGTTGGCGAATTGTGTAACGATCGCGAAGCTCGTGTTTGAGTGTATCTCCGTTTTTTGTGTCATTATCGGCCTGGTCAAGACAGTACAGCTGGCGATTTTCTTAAATCGTCGTCACCGCACCAGTGAAACGTTTCCCTTCAACCAGGTACGAATTCGATTTGGCACATGGCTAGCGTTGGCTCTGGAGTGTCAGCTGGGGGCTGATATTCTGGCTACGACGGTTGCACCTACCTTACAAGCACTTGCTGAACTGGGGGCTTTAGCGCTTATTCGCACGTTTCTAAACTATTTCCTCAACAAGGAACTGGAAGCAGAGCTCGAAATGGAGAACAGAGACCGAGAGCGAGAACGAGCGCTGTCTCAAAAATATGGGGTAGGAGAATAGGAGACTTCATCTTTGCCAGCTTTGAGCCAAGCTTATAGGTCGTAGGCAACATAATGTTCCTGCTTATACAGCATTTTGACTTCATCACTGTGGATGTCATAACAATTTTTATTGGGGCAGGATAATTCCTTTGGCGTCTGCACAACCCGTCCAAATTGCCCTCTATCTCTAGCATAGCGGAGACCAGAGACGAAGTACCTCTCAGGGTGTAATTTCGCACAGATTAATTCTGACTTAAGATATCGCGTATCTTCTGGAAGAAGCATAC
>JBCBJE010000662.1:0-3724 GCA_038523735.1 Cyanobacteria bacterium J06626_18
AGTCCCGCAAGCAGTATCGTCAGAAACTTCGACAACCTCACCTTTTGGCTATCGGCAGGATCCTTATGGTGGTCAGCGATTTCATTATGGTCTAGACATTGCCGCTCCTATGGGAAGCTACATTCGTGCTTGGTGGGAAGGCGAGGTTGTCGAAGTTTCTGACGATACTGCTTGCGGGACTAGCGTGGTGGTTCAATCTGGCGAGTGGATACATATTTACTGCCATTTGCAGGGGTATGTGGTGGTTGAGAAAGATGGCGATCGCTGGCTGGTTGATTCCGTTGGCGGTGTTCAAATTCGTCAAGGTGATTCCATCAACAGTGGTAAGCGCATCGGTCGCATTGGTATGACCGGGCGGACGACAGGCCCTCACTTGCACTGGGGTCTGAAATATCGGGGCAACTGGGTTGATCCCTCTAGTGTTCTCCAAGCGATGGTGGCAGATAGCTCACCCCCATAGAAACGGCGTTTGGTTGCCTCGTGATGGCTCTTCTAGAACCCCTCAAACGCTAAAATCAGCTCCAGCAAATCAGCAAGGAGAAACACTGTGGCGCTAAACGCGATCGCCCGGACAGATGAGACCAACATTCCAGCCAACAGACTTTTGATTGGGCTACATGGATGGGGAGCCAATGCTGAAGATTTAGCAGCTTTAGCAGATTATCTATACCTACCCGGCTATCGCATGATTTTTCCTGATGCGCCTTTCCCGCACCCCTATTCTCCAGCAGGGCGCATGTGGTACGGCTTTCCAGAGAACTATGACTTCCGAATGCCCCACGACTTTGAGCAGCGGGGTGATCTCAAAGAGAGTCAACAACAGCTAATGGATTGGCTAACCGAAATTACTCAAGAAATCGATATTTCTTTAGAACAGGTTGTGTTGGCAGGTTTCTCTCAAGGCGGGGCGATGGCGCTAGACGTAGGGCTTCAACTCCCATTAGCGGGTGTGTTGGTATTGAGTGGATATCTTCACAGCCCACCCCGACCTCATCCTGAACTGGGCCCGGTACTAGTCGTTCACGGTCACCAAGATCCCGTCGTACCGATTCGCAGAGCGCACGAAACGAAAGCAGCTTTGGAGGCGCAGAACGTAAATCTGACTTATCAGGAATTTGACATGGGTCACGAAATATCGCCTTTGGTGCTGAAGCAGATTCAAGCCTTTTGTCAGCAGATTGAGGCGTAAAGGGGGGGCTTGGTTCTTGGTTTTGCGTTGATGGTTGATAGTTGATAGTTCTTGGTTCTTGGTTGGTGGATTGGGGGCGAGGCATATGGAATATAGAGTCTCGGGGGGGGAAGTACGGGCCAAATGCTTCGCCCTTACGAGATTTTGCTTCACCCGCTACCATATTCCCTTCAGGAAGGCTACGCCTACGGCTGACGCTCACGGCGAAGCCTACTACCCATTACCCTTGCACCCTTCTACTCGCCCCTTGCCCCATTCTCTTCACACCACCTTGGGGTTTCTTTGAATAAGTTTTAAAGTCCATTTGATCGCAACTAGGGCAGAGACTTTTAAGATGAAGCCAGTAAGGTTCCAACGTTAGGCAGCGATTTATACCCAATGTTTGGCTAAGGCAGTCCTGATTTTGCCTCGCAGACCTGGGAGTAAGAGAACAAATGGGCTTGTTCTTCTGAGATTTTGCCCAGATGTTTTGGGATTAGGGTGAGTATTTAGAGTGGTGGTTCACCTGATCTCAGCGCGATCGCAGCCGATGAAGAACTCTAAGCTGGGGGGAGCTTCCATGATTACAGTACACATGTCGCCAGAATCGATTTCTGCCATGAATCAGGAATCGGTCGCAGAGTTAGCCAAACGCCTTGAGCAAGATGCTTACGATACGGCTTTTGAAGGACTACAGGACTGGCACTTGCTGCGGGCCCTTGCCTTTCAGCGTCCAGAACTCGTAACCAACTACTTACACCTACTAGACATTGAGCCCTATGATGAATCATAGCTAGGTGTAAGTTGCGATGATAGTAGGGGAATCTTCCTCGCAACCGCGTGTTGTCTTGGGGGTTGGTGGCGGCATTGCAGCTTACAAGGCCTGCGAAGTAGCTTCGTCATTAGCAAAAGCTGGTGTTGATGTTATGCCGGTGTTGACGAACCAGGCACAAAGGTTCATCACGCCACTTACACTAGCGACGCTGTGTCGTCATGCTGCCTATACTGATCAGAATTTCTGGTCAACCGATCAGTCACGTCCTCTACACATTGAGCTGGGGGAGTCTGCTGATTTACTGGTATTGGCTCCTTTAACCGCTAACACCCTGGGAAAACTGACCCATGGGCTGGCTGACAATCTATTGACCAACACCGTGTTAGCCTCAACCTGTCCTGTGTTGCTGGTACCCGCCATGAATACGGACATGTGGCAACAGCAGAGTGTGCAGTGCAACTGGAGTCAGCTCCAAGCTGACCCGCGCTACCACGCGATCGCTCCCAATGCGGGACGGCTTGCCTGCGATCGTGTAGGGCAGGGGCGCATGGCTGAACCAGTGGAGATTCTCGCAACGATTGATTCGTTACTGCTCACTCACGGCAAGCGCGATTTGGCGGGTAAGCGGCTGCTCATCAGTGCCGGTAGTACCCAAGAATATCTCGATCCCGTGCGCTTCATCGGTAATCCATCAACGGGAAAAATGGGGGTTGCTTTAGCTCAGGCCGCCTTGCATCGGGGTGCAGCAGTGACCCTAGTGCATGGGCCAATGGTGTCAGAACATTTGGTTGCCCTGACGGGTATCCAGCGCGTTGCGGTGACTACAGCTGCTGAGATGCAGACGGTGATGGTAGCCCAGCTTCCTGACGCGGACTGGATTCTGATGGCAGCGGCAGTAGCAGATGTGCAACCGCGCGATCGCGCAGCCTCGAAGCTCCCCAAGGCATCCTTACCAGAGGCGTTGCCGCTTGCGCCAGTGCCCGATATTGTGGCCCACCTCTCCGAGCTTAAGACCCCGGCACAGAGGCTGGTTGGTTTTGCCGCTCAGACGGGGGATATTGTTACGCCAGCACAGAAAAAGCTGACAACAAAGGGGTTAGATGCGATCGTGGCGAATCCCATTGATCGGTCTGAAAGCGGCTTTGGAAGCGAGTTTAATCAGGCGTTTCTGATCGCACGGTCAGGCAACTCAGTCAAAATTTCGCGTTGTACAAAGCGTCATTTGGCTCATCATATCTACGACTTTGTGCTCACTCAGGTTTGACACGCACTACTAATCCATAGCGCCATGCAGGACAATCAAGTCCCCTGATGCAGTGCAAACGCCAGTCATGCCCGGAGGGCTGTATGACACCCTACGTATTCCTCTATTCCCTATTCCCTATTCCCTAATGACCCCGCCTTCTACTTCATCCACATCGGCTCCACCAAACGCGGCAGCCCGCCCGGACCAGCCAAAGTCGGTTATGCGCAACCCAATGAACCCGGTTCGTCTTTCGGGATTAACCCGGAGCACGACACCATACGTCCGACGGCTGTACTCCACAATGTAATCGGTACTGATAACCTCGCCAGTATCTAAATTGATGTCCGTCTGGAAGCCAACTCTGATAGGGCCATAGATTTGTTGAAGGATCCCCGCTGACAGTCTATTTCGGTCAACATCGCGGTCAAACAAAAAAGGCGAAGAGCTATCCCCAACGAACGATCTTCGGTAGGTCAGATTAAAAGTTGTCGAATCTAAGAAATCCCTTGAGAAATGTCCTAATTGTCCTGTAATG
>JBCBJE010000663.1:0-3716 GCA_038523735.1 Cyanobacteria bacterium J06626_18
CAGCTCCCGGCTCACCGCCACCTGCCCATTCGTACGCGACGATCACAGGAGCACCTTCAACCGGCTGACTATTATTGACCTGGGTGCCTTTGCCAGCAATGGCTTCGACCTCTGCCACAGTCATCCCAGCTGTGATTTGGTTGTAGTCTTCAATAGTGACCCTGCCATCATTCACCGGCTCAGCCTCTGCTGTTGCAGGAGCTCCAGCTTCGGTCTGCGATTCGGTTTCAGTCGTTGGGGATGTAGCCGTCGGTTCGCCACAAGCCACAACTCCTAGCGCTATCCCAATCAATAGAAATCTTTTCATGGTGCTTTCCTGCCACCTTACTTAGGGCCAATTTTTCTGCCGTTTTCCAGTGATGCTGTAGTCGGCAGCGTATTTTGCTGTTGATCCCTGAGTCGCGTCGAGTTTAACAGACCCTTAGGCTGCGGCGCCCTCCGTGAGGGACCGGGTTCCTTTGGGAGCGTGGCAAGACGTTATCGGTTGAGCCCAGAAACCCGATCCCTGATTCCCAAAGAAACCCGGTCCCTGATTCCCGACAACTTCCCGATCGCTGCTTACGGTGCAGACTGTACACCTGTAAGGAGCACCCATGACGCTACGCAAATACTCGTTCATCGGGTTCGTGGCGACGGTGCTGGTTGTAAGTTTCTCCCTGTGCCCGCCGACAACGCTGATACCCGCAGCATGGGGAACCAGTGCTTTAGCAAGTGAGACGCCCCCCGCGCCTCTGTTCGACAACTTAGGCGACTACCACTACGCCATCTCCATCCCTTCAGAATTAACCCAGCGGTACTTCGACCAGGGCATGACACTAGCCTATGGTTTTGACCATGCCGAGGCCGCCCGGTCCTTCCAAGCTGGGATTGCTCAAGATCCCAGCTGTGCCCTGTGCCATTGGGGAGCCGTTTCGAAGCCGTTTGGCAATACGCTGACTCGGCCTTAGTGATGGATTCGTAGCAAGCCACAGCCAATTTTCTCGTAGGGGCACGCCTGATGATGCCCTTACAGCCAACCCGGTTTATGCAGGAGATCACACCATGATTGTCGTCTTTGTGAAATTTTCCATCGCTCACCTTGAGGATCGTCAGGCCCTGGCACAAGACTTTGCCAATATTTCTGGCATGTTCTCGGAAATGTCCGGCCTTTTGAGGAAATACTTTGTCATTTCAGAGACGGATGCTTCGGCAGGTGGCATTTACCTGTGGGAATCACGCACTGCCGCCGAAGCTTGCTTTACCGAAAATTTCTGCCTCATCGTTCAGGAACGCTACGGCTCAGCCCCTGAGATTAACTACTTCAACTGTCCGGTCGTCATCGACAACCAGTTTCAATACGAATTTCACGATTTCGCGGCTTAACCGCGCCCAAGGAACCTATGAGCAGCACTACCACCCTGACAACCTTTCGTCCCGCGACCCAAAAGGACTGCCCCACTATTGCCCGTCTGATACAAATCGCCTCGGATGGCGTTTGTGACTACATCTGGAATACCCTCACCGATGACTATCCGGGACTGCTGCCCATCGAAATCGGAGCCCAGCGCTACGCCGAAGCCGACGGCAATTTCAGCTATTGCAACTGTACCCTCGCGATCGCAGGCGGCGTAATCCAAGGGCTGATGATGGCCTTTCCCATACCCCCCGCTGATTCCACAGCACCACCAGAACCGCCAGCCGCTAACGGCGCGATCGCCCCCGACGTGCTCGCTCCTTACGCGCTGGAACAGCCTAACTCCTGGTATATCTGCGCCTTAGCCATGTTTGCCGAATTCCGCTGTCAAGGCATCGGTACCCAGTTCCTTGACCTCGCCACCCACCAGGCCAAGATGCAAAATCTTCCTGAACTGAGCCTCCTCTGCTTTGAACAAAATGTCGGAGCCGCCCGCCTCTACGAACGCTATGGCTTCCAAACCGTCAACCGAGCCCCCGTCGTGCCGCATCCGCTGATCCATTACACGGGGAATATTTTGTTAATGACCAAGTCGGTCTCAATCGCCTTCAACTGCTGATACAGCATCTCAATCCGCGGCGTTACCACCCCTGCCCACTGGGCGGCACGGAGAGGATTGCCGAGAATAGCTTCGGTTTCGAGGGGGCGGCCTTCGTCGAAGTCGATTTTCATGCTGGTACGGTAAGGCTTCATTTGGGCCGTGTGGGTCAGCATGGTGTCGATGACTTGGGGGGTGAGGGAGCGATCGCGGTCAGGCGTTACTTTTTGGACGCATCCGTTAGCAGCGGCGACGACTTCGTGCATCAAAGCAGCGGCAAGTTGGCGGGTGTGGACGCTGGCCATCATTTCTTGGGTCGTCGCATTAAGCACCACTGAGAGACCGTTGAAGGGGATATTCCAGATCAGCTTACGCCATCGAGCCAGGTAGAGGTCTTCAGTCAGTTCCACTGCGATGTCTGCAGCCCTGAAGTCTTGGGCGACGGCTTCGAGCGTAGGCGTAGTCCCAGCTGGATGACGCTGAGGGTGGTAGGTACCCAAAACAATGCTGCCATAGTCTAGATGGCGGATGTGGCCAGGGCCAACTTTGTTGGAGCAGATGAAACAAAGGCCGCTGAGGAGGGAGTTATTGGGAGCCATGTTGGCGATCGCCCCCTCAATATCCAGCCCGTTTTGCAAGGTGACGACAGTGGTATCAGGTCCAATGAGCGGTGGGAGCAGGATGGGCAGTAGCGCGGCGTTCTGCGTGGTTTTAAGCGCAATAATCACAATATCGACTGGGGGCATATCCTGTACTCGGCGGTAGCCCTGTACTTGGGGCAAGGTAAAGTCCCCCTGCACTGACTCGATCTTGAGTCCATGCTGCCGAACGTGGTTGTAGTCTCGGTGGAGCAGGAAGTGAACGTCCTGACCGGCTCGCTGTAAGCAAGCTCCGTAATAGCCGCCGATCGCACCTGTCCCCACAATGGCGTATCGTCTTGCAGTTGAGTGAACCGAAACAGCCATATCTACTCAATCCCCCTTTGTTCACTGGGATCACATTACAGAATTTTGGAGTGCCTTAGGGTGGTTCTGGGATGATGGGGTGATGGGGTAATGGGGTGATGAGATTTTGGAGAGGTAAACAGGTCTCTGTGAAAGTCGGATCTGTGAAAGTCGGATTTTTCCGACGAAAGATCGATTACTCCATCACTCCCCTACTCCCCTACTCTCCCAATCCTGTTCCCGATCTACCGCTCCTGACTCTAAACATACAAAGAGGTGCGTCGAGTGCAGATTCATGAAGATGACCTCAGGAGTCAGAAAATTGCCGATTTTCTGCAAGAGCACCTCGACGAAATGCGGTCTATTAGCCCACCAGAGAGTGTTCACGCGCTTGATTTGGGGAGACTGTGATCGCCAGAAATCACCTTTTGGGCCGTTTGGGAGGGGGAGGAACTGCTGGGCTGCGGAGCCCTAAAAGAACTGGAGCCCAGCACAGGTGAAATCAAGTCAATGCGAACAGCCAAAGCCCATCGCGGGAAAGGTATCGGTTCCAAGGTGCTGGAACACATCATCCAAGAGGCGAAGCGTCGGGCTTACACCTGCCTCAATTTAGAAACGGGGTCGATGTCGGAGTTTGCACCCGCTCGTGCTCTCTACAAACGCTATGGGTTTGAGTACCGAGGACCATTTGGAGAATACAGCGAAGATCCGAACAGTGTGTTTATGACGAAGCAGCTTTAGGTGAGTGGAAAGTGTGGATAGGGAGATGGGTAGTGGGTAA
>JBCBJE010000664.1:0-3714 GCA_038523735.1 Cyanobacteria bacterium J06626_18
ATCCGGGCTGTCTGACTGTGCCACCAAACAGCCCGGATACTAGCCACAGAAAGAACGGTCTTAGGATGCCCACCCAGTGTTCTGGCGGCAAACCTGCCCAGAGTGTTAGCTTCGCATCTGGACTGAGACCCGGCTATCAGCCTATCTATGCTGGCTGGTTCTTGATCCTTATTTCTTGGTTGATGGTTGGTTGAGGTTAGGGCGAGGCATTTCGAGTGTAAAGTCTCGATGTGTGGTGAGGATACGAGCCAAATGCCTCACCTTTTACAAGATATGCTCCCTTACTACCCGTCACCCACTACCCACTATCTGTCACCCCTTTCCCCTTTTCCTATTACCCACTACCCATCACCCTTCCACCCATCCACTCCTTACTCCCCTCTTCCCCAAACGGTACTGCCGGATACAGAGGTATCGCTGCATCTATACTCAACTAGAGGGATATACCCTGATCACATCCAGATCCCCGGTTTTTGCCCAAGGAAAAGCTCCCGTTTCTGAATTGGATGTGGTTTATGCCATGACCCACTGGGGAAACTCGAATGGCCTTGAGCGCTTCAGCACTGCTAGATTCCGCCCGCCTTCTGTTCGATCTTCAGCATGTCAGCAAAGTGGTGCAGACGATTTCAGGTTGCTTGGAGGCTCCTAAAATCGCTCGGCATATTACGGATGCTTTAGTTGAGCAGTTTGACTGTGTTTTTGCCCGACTTTGGCTGATGGAACCCGATCAGGCGGTGCTGCGCTTGGTCGCATCTTCTGGCTTGCACACTCACATTGATGGCTCCTTTGCCCGCGTGCCTGTAGGAGCCTATAAAGTAGGCAAAATCGCCCAAAATCGCGTTCCCTTTCTCAGCAATCATCTGGCCGATGAGCCTTGGGTGAAAGACCGGGACTGGGCGATCGCTAACCACATTCAAGGCTTTGCAGGCTATCCACTGATTACCAACGATCGGGTCATCGCCGTTCTCGCAACCTTCAGTGATCAGCCCATGGCGCCGGAGTTCCTGGAAGTGCTTCAGGTGTTGTGCATGATCACCACGATCGCACTCGATGCAGCGCTCCAAGTTGAACAGGCTCAGTCCACGCTGCCGCCTGTCCACAGTATGAATAACACTGCGTTGTCGCCGCTCTCCGATCAGATGGCTGCCGTCGTGCATCCAACGTGTCTCACTCTGGTTGGCACCGAGCAACCCCTGCCCGCTGCTTTTAATTACTTGTTGTTGCAAGCAGCAGATCAGCTTAATCGGCAGCTTTGTAACTACTGCCGTCTCAGCTATCGGGATAACTCGGTTGCCCTGGAAGCCATCATCGCGGTCCCCGTGAGTGAGCATGACCGCATTGAAGGGTGGGCGCGATCGCACTTTGGCGATGTGCGCATGCTAGTAACCCGGTTAGGCGGCGAGTTGGACCTGCGTCTGGTGCGCGATCGCCGCGCGGTTCAGTTTTGGCTAGAAGTACCTTATCCGGAAGCCTCGCTAACTCAGCTATCCGAAGGGGGCATCAAGCTTTCGGAACGAGAATGGGAGGTCATGACCTTGTTGGCGCAGGGTCTGCGCGATCGCGATATTGCTCAAAAGCTTTACATCAGCGAAAGCACAGTGAAATTTCATATCAACAACAGCCTGACCAAACTGAATGCTAAAAATCGCTATCAGGGTGTCTATCAGGCTGCCATTCAGGGCTACATCTAGGGCCTGACGTGCTGAAAAGTTTGGATTCCAGCTCACTACAAAACAGTCTTTACAAGGGGTTCATGAGAATGGTGTGAACAAGTGGCACTGCCTATTCCCACTCCTCAGGAAATAGCAGTATAAACGCTTATATAGGTGCTTCGCACAATGACGTCGCCAAGTGGTTTCTCGGACATGACCCTACTAGATGCTAGACCCATCGCCAGCGTTAAACGCTCTAAGCGGTTGATTGACCATATTGAGCAAACCTTTATCTTGGCTTGCCGGGAAGATACAACTGCCCTAGAGCATGCGCTACGCCGTTCTGGCATCGAAAGCGAAGTCTTGCGACAGGCTTATCGTCCTGAATATGCAGAGTATTCCCGCAGCTTTCTCTGTTTGCTGAACCATCGTCACGCCTGGGAACTGGCTAGCTGCGCTCAGAAGCCAACACTTATCCTCGAAGCTGACTTTGTTCCCGTTACCAACTTTGGCAAGCTACCTGTGCCTTTTGACCCCAGTAAGTCTAATTTGGGGATTGCGTGGCTTTATACCTGTGCGCCGCAGGTCTACCGCATCGTCAAAGGTGGCTATGCGACGGGCTATTCCACATCCATGGTGGCCTATGTGGTATCACCTCGCAGTGCCCGTTTCCTGATGCAGGTTGCTGATGAGATTGCTCAAAATCCAGGGCCGCGCGAATACACCCCTTGGGATTCTGGCTTAGATTACAGTCTGCGGGAACATGGATTTACCAATTACGTCCCCTTCCGAAATTATGGTGAGCACGGGGGACTTCCCAATCCAGAGCATCGCAAAAATAAACTGAGCACGACCCATCGGGCCGATGTTCTCTATGGTCCCCTGAGCTTTCAGCCGTTTTATGCCCGTGAGGATGGTGTTGGTAAACCCAATCTGCAAAAGTATCTGCAGGGTCGTTGTTATGGCCGTGTTAAAGGACTTGGGCGGCTGGTGTTAGGTAAGTATTTACGTCCCCCGGTTCTAAAATCGGCAGAGCAGCCGCTGCCGCTTGCCTGGTTTGCGCTAAGACGTCAATTGACGTTTTGGCTCTAGTGGCGCGACATATCATCCTACGTTGATGCCTAGTCCAAGTCCCAGTATTTTGGGGTGGGCTGAACCGCTTAGTTCAGGTGCAGCCCACCCACACAAGAGGGATAGATAGTGGGTTCAAACGGACCAATGAAGAATTGAATGCGCTCTGCTACCCTCGCTGAAAAGGCTGTTCCCACACCCAATGTGCAGGTTATTGCAAGGGAGTAAGCTGAGTGCTGCAACAGGGAACTGAACCGTTTCATGATGGTCTTCTTCTGTAGACGCCGTCTTGTTCAAGACTACTGGTTGTTCGTTCTTGATTGGTAATGGGTAATCGGTAGTCGGTTCAAGGTTCAGGGTTGAAGGTTCAAGGTTCTTCTGCCCGTTAACCTTTCACCCGTTTACCCCCGTCGCCCCATCGCCCCATCGCCCCATGACCCACTACCCACCACTCTCCTCTCCTTTACCCCCTCCCCTCTTCGCCACACGGACAATCAATACACGGACAGGGAGTCTCTGTATTGGGACAGAGCTTGCCGCAAATATCACGGGGGGGACGCTGGGTGATTCTTTGATACAGCTCAGCGGCGGCCAACATGGCTAGAGGAGGGGCAAAGTAGTAAATCCCAAAAGCAGTCCAAACGTCTGCCGGTAATCCTGAAGCAAATGTGCGAGCCGGATTAATGCTCATTCCCGAAATGGGGGCTGCAATGATGATGAAAATCGTCACCAAAATACCGGCAAACACTCCGGTGAACTCATGCAGTTTGGGATGATTGGAAACTACTAAGACCATGGACATCAACCCAAAAGCCATTGTTGTTTCTGCGATTAATGCGGCAACCCAGCCCCAGACACCTGGCACTGTAACAACGTAATTGACCGGTGTTTGAATGAAGGGATCGCCCAATACGATTGCGACCAAGATAACGCCCACCAGCCCACCGATAAATTGGGCCAGCACATAAAAAATGGTATCCCAGGCGGCTAA
>JBCBJE010000665.1:0-3714 GCA_038523735.1 Cyanobacteria bacterium J06626_18
CACTCCTATTACAGCGGTATGATGCGTCTATGAAATTCAGAGAAATCCGTGCTCCCTTCAGACCTCCTCATCCATCGCCCCTACGGAGAATCCATCCAACCTAAGCGATTGGCAATTAATCGCGACAATCAGACGATCGCCCAAAGCCTCATCACCTTATTTCAAGACCACCAGGGCAAACCTCAAGGAGCGCTGAATCAGCAATTACAGGTTCTCGAGGGAGAAGATACCGATTATCGGATTAAACGCGGGCTGGCACATATTCTACGGTCGAGCTTCAGTACATTCGAACCGGTCAGCCCTTTGGATCCACCCATGCTACGGGAACGTGTATTTGCGTTAGCCAGCAGCCATATCCCAAGCTCCACAGCAACTCAGCAACACCTTCAGACGCTGGCAATGCAGCTGGGGCAAGAACTAGATCGGGACGTAGCGCCCGCTGAAATTCAGCAAGGGCTCTATGCTGATCTGAAAGAAAATCACATCCTGACCGCCTTTGAGATTCCTGCTCCAGAGACTCTATTGCATCGCTACAACTTATCGCAGGTGCAGGGCATTTTTTACAAAGCGAGTCAGGTCGTCTTGCAAGCCTACCGCAATGACCCCGGCGAATATAAGCTACTGTTCCGGTATCTCAAACTCTTTCGCCTCATGGCCTACATCGAGGGAGACGCTGATCAGGGCTTTACGGTATCGATTGATGGACCAACCAGCTTGTTTAAACCTAGCACCCGCTATGGGATAGATATGGCAAAGCTGATTCCGGCCATTTTGCACGTGACACGATGGCGTTTGACAGCCACTCTATATACGCGCGATAGCTACAGTCAGCAGCCGCGCGAGCGCCACTTCACCTTAGAATCCAACTGCGGCTTGGTATCTCATTACCCTCCTGGCAAACCCTACGACAGCATGTTGGAGGAATCTTTTGCCAATCGCTGGCCACATCACAAGACAGCGTGGCGTTTGGAACGTGAGGTAGATCTGCTGCCAATTCCAGGCAGCGTCATGATTCCTGATTTTCGCTTAGTTCACCCCGATGGTCGAAGCTATCTGCTAGAAATTGTGGGCTATTGGCGCCCCGAGTATCTCCGCAAAAAGTTTTCGCAAGTGCGACGAGCAGCCTGTGACTCACTCATTCTTGCCGTATCAGAACGGTTGAATCTGGATAAAGCGGGCATCAAAGCTGCCGATATCCCCACCAAAGTAGTGTGGTTCAAACATAAGCTCACCCCTAAAGCGGTTCTGGACTGTCTTGAGGCGTAAAGTTATGCTTAATGAACGCGGTTCGGTGCGATCGCCGTTCTTGGCAGACGGAAGTTCGACATAATACATTGGAAAGAGTGCCTGGAGCCAGTTCAACAGCATGAGCACAATCTTGATTGTCGACGACAGTTCAGCCCTGCGCGAAATGGTCTCAGGATTGTTAATAAAAGCAGGTATGACCATCTTGGAGGCGAAAGATGGCGCTGAGGCGCAGAAAAAAATTGCCGCGAACACGCCTGATCTTGTGGTCCTCGACATTGTGATGCCCAACATGAACGGCTACGAGTTGTGTCGCTGGATCAAAAGTAATCCCAACACCCAGGATGTTCCCGTTGTGATTTGCTCCTCCAAAAGCGAAGAATTTGATCGCTATTGGGGCATGAAGCAAGGTGCCGATGCCTATATCGCCAAGCCCTTTCGCCCTGATGAAATGGTGGAAACGGTCAAGCAGCTGTTGCGGAGCCGGTAGCTGTTTACAATCCAATCGCGGCTCCATCGCTACGGGGGTCACAACCGCCTTGGTATTCTCGTGTTCCAGGACAATAGCGAATCATATGGGCATGACCCATTTTTTCCGTCCAATCGGGAGCCACCGTAACAGGATGTCCTCGGTCTATCAGCCCTTGTCGTACTTCTGGAGTAATGCGTCCTTCAAGTAAGAGTCCTGTTACAGCTTCTCCCCAAGTCCGCCCCCACAGCCATCGAGGCTGGTTAATCGCCTCCTGAGGATGAAACCCAAAATCGAGCGTACGGGTTAACAAAGCTAGTTGGGTTTGTGGTTGGCCTTCCCCCCCCATTGTGCCTAGTACATAGTGGAGCTTGCCATCTGGGTGCAACACCATCGCTGGCATCAGTGTATGAAACGGTCGTTTGTAGGGAGCTAGGCAACGGGCATGCTCAGAATCCAGGAAAAACGATGATCCACGATTTTGTAGAGCGAATCCGGTACCTGGAACCACAACCGTGGAGCCAAAATCAAAATATAGGCTTTGAATGACCGATACGGCATTGCCTTCACTGTCGGTAACTGCAGTGTAGACAGTATCGCCACCCATGTTCTCGGCCTGATACGAGCCTGCTTTTTCCCACTGCAATTGCGAACGGCAGCGATCGCCATAAGCCTTAGAAATCAACTTTGCAGTCGGAATCTTGACGAAGTCAGGATCGCTCAACCAGCGATCGCGATCAGCAAACGCAAGTTTAGTCACCTCAACCAGCAAGTGATAGTAATCGACAGTGCCATGACCGATTTGCTGCAGGTCGAACGGTTCAATCAGGTTGAGCATCTGCAGCACTGTAAAGCCCTGCGAATTTGGAGGCAGTTCAGCGACAGAGTAGCCTCGATAGGTTACTTGAATAGGCTCAACCCAATCAGCATGGTGGTTGGCAAAGTCAGTTGCCGTCAAAAGCCCCCCTATCGATGACAGGTGGTCAACAATCTGAGCGGCGATCGCCCCTTGATAGAAGGCTGCAGCCCCCTCGGCAGCCAGTGTCCGCAGCGTTTGAGCCAAGTCAGGATTTTTGAGGATGGTACCCGGGGTAGGCACAGCATCCTGCGGTAAAAAAGGACAGGGCATCGGTGTATGCTGTTGCAAAAAAGGCTGATCGCGCCGGGTCCAATGCACCTGCGATCCTGTGACCGGATATCCCTCCTCGGCTAGGGCAATAGCAGGCCGCAAAAGGGCTTGCCACGATAACCGCCCGCCTCGCTGATGAGCTTGATGCCAAGAGTCCACCGCACCCGGTATAGTGATGGCGGACAGCGGCCCCCTTTGAGGAATTTCGGCATATCCCTGCTTTGTGTAAAACGTTTGAGTTGCTTTTTCGGCAGCTCGTCCCGAACCATTGAGCCCTTGTAGCGATCTCGTCTTGGCATCATATATCAACCAAAATGCATCGCCTCCTAGTCCGGTCATATGGGGATACACGACCCCGAGTGCTGCTTGAACCGCGATCGCCGCATCGACAGCATTGCCCCCCTGCTGCAAAGTCTGAATACCAGCCTGTGAAGCCAGATAGTGAGGACAAACAACCATCCCATGCTGTGATCGGACAGTTGCAAACTCCCGTTCCTGATTCATATCGAGTCTACCTGATGAAAGAAACTTGAAGATACTGAGACTCTGTAGAAGAGCTATGTAAATAACGGCGTAAATGCTGGTGAATCCATCCCTTCAGCGGCTTCAAAAAAGAGACTAAAATTGGTGGCTAGTTGCGATCGCCCGACTAAATGCGTGAAAAAGCACTCATTTTAGGGAAAAGGCTATTCGTTAAACGCCGAGACATACTGTTTTGTCGAAAGAATCTGCCTAATACTATAGCGATTTCCGACCAGACTCTGCGGCACTGGTTTCTTCAAAAGGAATTTATCGGGCAAAGTTCCAAACAACAAAAGCTAGCTAAAAATTGCCACCAAAAAAAATCAGAATTACGACTACTAAAAAAGGA
>JBCBJE010000666.1:0-3697 GCA_038523735.1 Cyanobacteria bacterium J06626_18
CTGGTCGCCTGTCCCCAGGTAGCCACCAATTTGCTGGGTGGCTCCGGTGTAAAGGCTGGGCTGGTTGAGGACACTCCATTCCACCGTGAAGGCATTTACACTCGGGTCAATCGTCAGGCCGGTGTGGAACAGATACTCGCCGTTGTTGCTGGCACCAAGCGGGTCACCATTGGCGACGTTCTCCACGACTGTCGTGCCGCCGCCCAAAGCCGTAATAAACTTGACGTTGTCGAGCTTGACGACCTGATTCGGCAGCGTTGAGGGCTCCTGGAAAAAGTCTTCAAAGTCGGTGACGCCATCAATCATGACGCCGGTCAGGCCCCCGCCATAGCCACCTGAACCTGGCAGGTTACCGTCTAGGTCTTCATCAAAGTCCCACAGCAGCGTTTCACCGGGTGAAAGGGTAATGTCATCGACCTGCGTGCCATTCAGAATGCCGGTGCCGTTCGTCGCGTCGCGAATGAAGGGGTCATTGACGTTCAGAACGCCGTCGCGATCGAAGTCCACGCTGACAATGGACTCCCCTGGTGCGAAGACAGTGATGTTTTTGCCGCCGAAGTTCGCCACCCAGACAGTACCGTCGGGACCCACCGTGACATCCAGGGGAACAATCTGACCTGTTAACAGCGAATAAATACCGTCAGCCGCCAGCAGAACATCATCCGCCGTCCCCAGAATTTCGTCATCGCCGGGGTCATACAGCGGATCGAGCCCCGTACCATCGTCGTTGACGTTCAGCAGCGTAACGTTACCGTTGAACTGAGTCACTAATAACGCCCCTTGCAATGCGCCATCGAAGGCATTGGAGGTGTATTCGACTAAGCCGTTACTAGAGGAGCCCAGTGAGGCGATCGCATTACTGCTGGGACTGTCGCGCTCCACCCGAACGCCTGTTTCAGCCAGTCGCGTCGGATCGCTGGTGAACTTGCTAGGGTCGATGATGTAGCCGTTCTGGATGTTGACCGAGTTAGGCACCAGCGCCGAGACATCTGACGTCGTATTGACGGCGAGGGAGGCATCGGGATTGCCGTGGTCGTCGTAGACAATCCAGCCCAGGTCTTGGTTGGAGCGTATCGGGTTGGGGTGACCATAGTAGCCGCCGTCTTCGATTAAAAAGAGCGGTTCCGGATCGCCAGAGCCATTATTGTTAGGCAGGTTTGTGGCAGGTCCGGCACCGGGCTGATCAGTTTCAATTCCATTGGCATCGACTGGGTTGCCGCCAAAGATGGGACCGTTAGAGCCATTATCAACGGTGTAAAGTTCACCCGATGTGGTCCACTCCAGGTCATAGTTGTTCCGCAGACCGTCGGCATAAATCCGTAGCGGCGCATCCGATGGCAAAATCGCCTGGTTAAAGCCATCGTTGCCGCCCCAAGGACCATTCACATCGAGACCGTTGACATCTTCGCGGGTGCCATCGTTGACCACGGAAGGATCGTCTAGGGTCGGCAGGTCATAAATGTACTGGCGCGGCTTACCCCCCTGTCCCCCGGTTGGATCGGTCAGAATTTGACGGCTGTTAATGTCATTCAGGTCAATCTCCAGAATCGAGCCGGATAAGGCGTATTCAGCGGTGTAGGCAAAGAACTCACCCGGCGCACCGTTATTGGTGTTGCCACCTACAGATAAGTACAGCTTGCTGCCATCCGGACTCAGCTCCATGCCGTTGAGGGAGTGGTTCTCTTCCGATCGCGGCAAACCGCGGATGATATCCACCACTTCCCATTCGGTTCCCGTCCAGGTTACACGGCTGACCACGCCGGAGTTGGTATCCAGGTTGCGATCTTCTTCCTCGGCTCGACGGGGGTCGGCGGAAGAGACATACAGGACTGGGTTGGTAGCGGTGCCGGTGACGATAATGCCGGTAACGAGGCGATCGCTGATGTTATTCGAAGCGCCCGGATCCCCAGGATTCACAACCGTTCCATCATCATTATGGTTCTGGATGGATTTCACCACCTCATCACCCCCTGGCAGAACCAGCTTTTCCTGAGCCGTGACCACATATTCACCGTTTTGCAACTCCACGGTGAAGGCGTTAATGGTTCCGTTTAGCTCAGCAACATATAACCGCCCATCGGGGCCAAATTGCAGCGAGGTAGGTTTGAAAAAGTTTGTCCCGTTATCAAAAGAACCAACCTGAGAAAAGCTAATCGCAGCCATAATCCTGAGAACCCGAATAGAGAATGAAAGGAAGCGTGAGAGTCTAGCGGCACGCCCAAAACATCAGTAGAAGTTGATGTACGGATTTGCCGAATGCGGAGATTCCCTGACTTGGCCGATGGATTACCCTGAGTCTTTGGAGCAAAAAACGATACAAATTTCTACGTTTGCCTTAGGTGCTGGGGACACACAATTTGCAACATGCTCTTACAAGTCTCCGAATTGGTACGGACAAGCCGCCATGCCACGCTGCAATCTTTACAGCGGCTTTATTGCTTGGCGAGAGGGTTTTAAGTTGGGGTAAAGCCGAAAAAATTGTCCTGATAGCTGCCATGCAGGGAATACAAGACTCCCTAAAGAAGAACATTCAGCGTTTAGGAGCATCTAAGTGATTTGACGTAGATGCCTGTTTGAATACCTATCGGCTACAGCTGCACCTTTTCTGCAAAGCTCGAACAGAGGTCCGATCTATTTCCGATGTCTTGATAAGAATTTTATTGATTTTGGAGCTGCTTCAAGTTCCGATGAAGACAACGGCATTCCTTCTTTGCTTAAGGACGCCGGGTCGGTTCTTGGGGTGCCCACCCTAGCCCACAATTTTCGGCCCTCGTAATTTAGGGCGATGTGCTAGAGAAACCGTTCCGGGCTACATAGATATCGTGTGGGAGTCAGGAAGCGATCGCACTTGGCTCTAAACAATAGGGGCGATCGCTTTGCAAGCATGTTCCCTCACTCAGGTAGGATTATTGGACAATTGCATGAGCAGTGCAGAGTAAACGCGGCGTTATATCTTCGAACAGGAGATCAATGGATTGTCCTAGATAACATAAGCAAGTGTAAGTTGTGGTCGAGGCACGAAACCCAACGCTTAATGGAAACAAATGCGCGTTCTATTCAATCTTCAAGTCTATGCTTGTCGTATGTCTGGAAGTGATTGGTCAGCCAGCAACTAAGGTGAAAACTATTAGCTTGAAGAAGCTTCAGAAAACGTATTTTGATATTAGGCTTATGGGTTCGTGTAGGTACGTCAATCCAGTTATGAAGCAAACGGCTGTTGCTGTGATCAGGGAAAAGTGATTAAGCAGTAGAAAGTATTTGTATTCTTTCTGGAGAAATGATATGGCAGATGATGGATGCTGGTGGTTTTATCAGGTTGAAAATAACGCCTTTCCGGCTGTTAAAGCGAGGTTTGATGAGGCTGCCAGAGGTGTTAGTGATATGCGTGATGTTTTAATTCGCGATGCACCATCAGGGAAAGCTTTGTTTGATGGGAAATACATATACGAGGTGTCATACCACGAGCCTTTCCATGACTTTGCATATCAATTAGCGCGTCAGATGATAGAGGAGAGAGCTGATTTGCTCTCAGTTAAGGATGATCTCGTCGAGTTAGTTGGGCAGCGTCGTGTCTTGCCACCTGTGGTTCTCTATGTAGGAATCGGCAAACAGCGCTTTTCACAGCTCCCCGGCTTTTTCGGAAATATGTTGCTACACTCATCAGAGGTTGAAGCAGCAATTGATACTGTTTCGACAG
>JBCBJE010000667.1:0-3694 GCA_038523735.1 Cyanobacteria bacterium J06626_18
CGCTGGCGTCGGGATCAAGTCCAATACGGGCGTCAGCGCTCAAATTCAACAGGCCCAAGGTACGATCGGGTATGTCGAGTACAGCTACGCGCAAAAGCTCGGTCTCCCCATCGCTGCCCTAGAGAACCAGTCCGGTCAGTTTATTGAGCCCAACTCCGCAACTGGCCTTAAAGGACTCGAAACAGCCGACATGCCCGCCAACCTCAAAGTTTTCGTCACCGATCCCGCTGCTGTTGATGCCTACCCAATTGTCACCTACAGCTGGATCTTGGCCTATCAGCAATACGCCGATGCCGCCAAAGGCGAAGCCCTCAAAGCAGTCTTGAAATGGGGCCTATCCGAAGGACAGCAGTTCAGCGAACAGCTAGGCTACGTGCCCTTACCGGTAGATGTGGTTGAGCAGGCGATTGCGGCGGTAGAGGGGATTGAGGCGGGATGATGAGTGGAGGGTGATGGGGTGATGGGGTGATGAACAGCTCTCTGTGAAAGTTAATTTCTCAACGAAAAAGCCATTACTCCCCCACTCCCCCATTCCCCTACTCCTTCACTTCCTCTGTCTCCTCCCTTACTCCCTCACTCCCTTACTTCCGCACTCCATGACCTCTCCAAAACCCTGGAAGCGCATACGATCGCATAACGTTCTCGCCAATCGCTGGATTACGGTGCGACAAGACACCGTGGCGCTGCCGGATGGCACGCTGATTGATGATTATTTTGTGGCGGAATTGCCCCATGTCGCGGCAGTGATGCCAGTAACGCCGGACAACGAAGTGGTGTTTGTGCGGCAGTATCGCCATGCAGCCGCGCAGGTGATGCTGGAGCTGCCTGCAGGCAATTTTGATCCCCAGAAGGAAGCGGCAGCGACAGCAGCAATACGAGAGCTCCGCGAAGAAACGGGCTACCAGGCTAAGGATCTGGAGCTAATGGGGATCTGGTACGACAACCCCGTGAAATGCAGCTACGAGACCCACGTGTTTCTGGCGCGGGATGTGGTGCTGGTTGGGGGGCAGGTATGGGACGTGACCGAAGATATTGAGGTGGTGACGGTACCGCTGGATGCAATTCCAGAGGCGATCGCGTCCGGCACAATTTCAGTCTCAGGATCGATTGCGGCGTTGTATGTGGGGATACAGCGGTTGACGGGGAATGGATAAGGTTCGGGTAATAGTTCTTGGTTGATTGTTAATGGCAGGGGGTTCTCGGTTGAGTTGGGGCGAGTCATTTGGAGCGTAGAGTCGTGATATGTGTTGAACGTACGGGCCAAATGACTCGCCTTTACAGATCCCCTTTTCCACTACTCACTACCACTACCCTGACCACCCTCCTACCTATCCACCCTTTTACTCTCCCTTCCCCCTTCTCAGTTCACCACAACCACCCAAACTCCATCCTCCGTCTGCGGCTCGCTAATCGTTCGGATGACGCCTGAACGTTCGTAATCAAACTCAACGGTGTCAATTTCTTTGACGCGACCACTGCTGAAGTATCTAACTTCGATATCGGCAATTTCTCTGAGACGCCCACTGCTGCTGTAGCGGAAATCGATGTCGCCGATGGCGCTAATACGTCCTACGCCTGAGAAGCGGAAGTCAACATCGCCAATCTCGCGAATGCTACCATCGTCACGAAAATCGACTTCGGTGGTGTAATCCCGTTCCTCAATCTCGATTTGGCCATTGGCATAGACCTTGATTTTGGCCCCTGGAATGTTGATGAATGTGCCCAGTACACTGCCTCGGTTATTTACGTAGATGGCATTGAAGCCGTCATCGGTTGGCTCAAGCGCATCGTCTTCTTCAAAATCGATTGGACCACCGGGAACCTGATATCGCTGGCTGATTAGCGTATCGGAATGGGCCGATGTGCGAGGAGCGGCGATCGCAAAAGCAGACCCAGCAACTCCACTCATCAGGAGTGTGGAGATTCCAAGAAGGCCCGTTAAAAGCCGCAAAGCCTGAAGTGAATGATTCATCATGTAGCCTCTTCGATTTTTTGCAGGGGATTGCTATCCTCAAATCTGGTTGTTGAGGTTGCACTACCCGGTGTGCTTTACTACTCTGACCTTCTTACGAATTTAAGAACACGGTCTCCCGCTTCATCACCTTAAATGTGAGCCGCACGCTGGTTCGTGAGACGTTCGGCCCCGAGGAATCGTTAGATGCGGTGCGAGAGACAGAAGAAATGCAAGAGCTCAATATCACCCTTCATGAGGTGCCGAAGCGGGTGATATCCGTATATTTCATTTATAGACGTTAATCCAGTCTATGGAGTGCTGATCTCAACACTGTCACTTATAGTTAACTTGAGTGGGAGCTGCATGTCATCACACGGTTGCAAGTGGGCTACAGGTTCCGGATGGACAGTTTAGAGCAAGCTCTTATCTAAAAGGGTTTGAGCCCATTCAAAGCCTATTGACATCCAAGTATTTCACATAAATTAACAACGAATCCTCTAAACTCCGACCGGAATACCGGGGTTTATGGCAATATAACGATCGTAGCTTCTGAAGACCTTGAAGATTGTCTGCAGAGGCCGCAATTGTACGCACCTATCAGATCACAGAGAGATTTTCCTATGACGCTTCAATTGGGCGATACGGTACCCAATTTCACCCAACAGTCCTCTGAGGGTGAAATTGATTTCTACGACTGGGCCGGTGGCAGCTGGGTTGTATTCTTCTCCCATCCGGCTGACTATACTCCCGTTTGCACCACCGAGTTGGGCGAAGTGGCTAAGCTAAAGGGCGAATTTGAAAAGCGCAATGCGAAGGTTATTGCACTGAGTGTGGATGGTGCTGAGTCGCACCAGGGCTGGATTGGTGACATCAACGAAACTCAAAGCACGACGGTCAACTACCCCATCATTGCCGACGAAGACAAGAAGGTTTCTGACCTGTATGGCATGATTCACCCTAACGCTAACGCCAAGGTGACGGTGCGGACAGTCTTTGTGATTGACCCTAACCACAAGCTGCGCCTGACCATCACCTATCCCCCCAGCACAGGCCGTAATTTCCAAGAGATTCTGCGCGTCATCGATTCCCTGCAGTTGACGGATAACTACAGCGTGGCAACCCCTGTGAACTGGACGGAAGGCGAAGATGTGGTGGTTTCGCCTACGATTCCTACTGAGGAAGCGAAGCAGAAGTTTCCCAAGGGCGTTACTGAAGTTAAGCCCTATCTGCGGATGACCCCTCAGCCCAACAAGTAGTGCTGTAGAGAGGCAGTATATGGCGATCGCGCCCAGCCATTTTGGATTAGTGGTGCGATCGCAAGTTGAATCAGAGTTTTACAGGACGCACGCAAGTGTGTCCTTTTTTATTTCACAATCTTCGAACTGCTGCAGCTGCAAAAGTTTGCGATAGAAAGCATTGAAGCTATCCAATTCACGAAAGACCTATCTCACTATCTGGGCATCCTATTCAAAAGGAATCAGAGTGAGATTGACTTAGGGTCTACGTACAGAAGATGAATCCTGTAAAAACGCCTGCTCAGCACGCCATTATTTTCATAACCTTGCTTGTATGCGTCTTTCTATCGGGATTCTTTAACAATCCTGAGCTGACATGGTTTGTGATAGCCCTGTTTCTCCTAGCTTCTCTGTCAGTAAAGAGGACTGGAAAAGAAAAGTCAATAATAGACAGGCGTATATTTTTCTCAGTCAGCGATTTTCACATTCTCGCTGTAGCTATAAC
>JBCBJE010000668.1:0-3678 GCA_038523735.1 Cyanobacteria bacterium J06626_18
GATTGTAAACAATCCTAGTTATTTGGTAGTGATAGCTGCAATTTAGTGAAAGTGAACTCGGTTTGCAGGGAATCGCCGATCCTTTGGTTGTTGTCAAACCCACACTGTACTTGGTGCAAACTTTACGCCGACCGCAGTTATGTCCAGCTTTAGTGAACTTGGCTATGGACAGGTTTCTAGAGATCCGTATCGAGTGCACTATGGACATGTCAGCGATGACAAGAATGCTTCAAAAGCTATACAGAGCCATATATATTAAGCAGCCCTCGGTGAATCCATATCGCCGGGGGTTATTAATTTGACTGAGAGGTTATTCGTTGCGTTCCTTGCCCTTACGGGCTTAGGCGGGTGAACTTTTGGCGGTGGTAGATGAAGTTCAGCGCGAAATCCCTGAAGTTAACTGAACTTTTCCAAATGGTGGGTGTGAGATTTTTAGGCCACCATAAAAACATCCTGTAGACTCGCGTGTGCTCCTTGAGCACTGGTCGGGCTGGAGCGTTCCCGAGGGAACGCTCCAGCCCGACCTTTTATTTTAAAGCGAAGGTCTGCCTGATAACAATTTGAGTTTTGCGTGACTGTTAGTTGTTCGTTATGGGTTCTACCCTGCGGGAAGGGCATAGCCCTGCATTATTCGTGGGTGGGTGGGCATTGCTGGCTGGTCAAGGTTTGAGCCCGTCTTAGGGGTGCAATGCTCACCTTACAGCTTTGATTAGCTCCCCCGCTCCCCCACTTCCCCACTCCCCTTACCTCCTCCACTCCCCGACTCCTTCGTCATTCCCATACTCTCCATTGCCTCTACCGGCACCCCCACCGAGCCGCTGTTCAGCGTATTGTGCTGTACCAGAATGACAGTGGCTTGGCTGTTTTGGACCACTTCGAGCGGGATGTTGCCCTTGATCACGTGGCTGAAAAGTCCTTCGCGGCTAGCTCCCAACACAATGACGTCAGTCCGCGATTGGCGACCGAGGCTGACGATCGCCTCGGCCACATTCTCATTAATAAACAGACGGGTTGTAACGGTTCGATGCAAGTGTTTTTCCAGAGCCTTGGCGCGGCGCTGCAGCTGTTTACGAGGCACCGTATTATTTGGGGCGGCAGGTGCGATCGCACAGAGATGAACGCGCGGATCTTGCCCCAGGGTCATGAAGGCCGGCAATAGCTTCATCGCTAGCTTGGCATTAGGGCCACCGGCAGACGGCAGTAGCCAACGCTCAAAGCCCTCTGTTTTACCGGAGCGGACGACGACAACGGGACAGGGAGCCTGCCGCAGGAGAGTATCAACCACATTGCCGAGGACACGACCCGGTGTAATTGTCGGGCGTCGCCACCCTAGCAGAGCGAGGTCAATATGGCGCTGTTTAATCACTTCCAGCAGCGTTGGGGCAACATCGTGGGCGACTCTGATTTGGGTGTGCAGCGAAATGCCAGAATTCTTCACGGCCCATTCAGCGCGGCTTAGCAGTTGTTTGCCCCTGGCAATATCGATCGCCGCCTCCTCCGGTGGCAGGCTGCGATGAACCAAAACCACGTGCAGGCATTCCAGCTCGTAGTGCTCTTGCTGTGCGATCGCGATTGCCATGTCCAGCAGCATAGGCGCACTTTCGGGATCGCTGAGGGGAACCATCAACCGTCCGCGACCGGTTGCTGGAGATCGCGTTTGATAGACACAGCAAGAGGGCGTCGAGGCGGGTCCGAGTTGAGCTGTCTTGCCACTCAAGCGTTCTGACTCAGCCCGGATAATATCGCCTCGGGTAATGATGCCCACCAGTTTGTTGCCTTCAGTGACGGGTAAGCGACTGATCTTGAGTCGATTGAGCAAATCCAGTACTTGCGGTAGAGACGATTCCGGTGTCACCGTTACGGGATGAGGCGTCATGATGTCTTGCAATCGCAGTTCCGAGTCGGTCGTCGAGGGCGTGTCCCCCAAGTCGCTTTGGGTGATAATTCCCACCAGTTTGCCTTGAGACAATACCGGGAACCCGCGATGGTGCGATCGCGAAAACGCTTCAATGGCCTCCTTCACCGTCATCCTAGCGGCCAACGTTTCGACCCGCCGCTGCATCAAATCTGCTGCTGTCAAGTTGGCCCAAGGGTTCACCTCAGAGGGGATAGAATTGAGCTCAATTCCTTGACGCGCTAAGAGATGGTTGTACAGTGACCCCGACGAAATTTTGTCGCTGAGTAAGTAAGCAATCCCAGAGACAATCATCAAGGGCAGCACCAGGTTGAAATTAGCCGTCATTTCAAAAACGATAATGATGGCTGTAATGGGAACGCGCGTGACCGCACTGAAGAAAGCTCCCATGCCTGTGAGCGCGTAGGTGGTGGTATTGCTGCTGGCGAGTGTGGCCACAGGCAACCCCAACCACCCATGAGTCAACTGAGCCAAAAAGCTGACGAGGCTGCCCAAAGCCGCACCCAGCACTAAAGCCGGGGCAAAAATACCGCCCGAAGCCCCTGACCCATAAGCCAATAGCGTGAGGCCAAATTTAGTGATGAAGGCGATCGCAATCATCTGCCAGGAAGCCTCACCTGTCACCAGAAATTCTCGCAGTCCGGTGTTGTCTTGAGCCGCAACGGCCACAACCGCTCCAACCAAGCCTGTAATAAACCCAGCCAAGGCAACTCGCATCGGTAAGGTCAGCGTCTTCATGCGCCGAAAAACCCGTAGGCTCGTAAAAATCCCCTTACTAAACAGTCCCCCTAAGATGCCGGCCAAGATGCCAAGTAACATCAAAAACGGTAAGTCTTGAATCGAGAAGCCAGTTTGCAGCATCCCGACATTGCTGAGATTGAGTCCTTGCCCACCTAACAAGCGCGAAACAACAGCACCGACAAAGGAGGCCAGAATTGCGGTTCCTAGGGTCAAGCCCGAAAAGTCTTGTAGGAGTTCTTCGACGACAAACAGAATGCCCGCGATCGGAGCATTGAATCCAGCAGCGAGCCCGGCGGCTGCGCCCGCTGCAATCAACTGACGACGGTACTCTGGCGATGTGGGCACCCAGCGACTCAGCTGCGCCGCTAAGGCGGCTCCAATCTGCACGGTTGGGCCTTGCCGTCCGAGTGAGAGCCCCGACCCCAAGGCCAGAATCGTACTACCGAGCTTGGCAAGGGCTACCCGCAAGTTCAACGGCATATTGACGTAGCCCAAGGTCGCTTTGACCTGAGGGATACCGCTCCCTCCTGCTTCGGGAGAGATTTGTTCGACCAGCCAGCCAGACATCATGCCACCGACAATGCCAATGCCAGGTAACAGTAGCCACAGAGGGAGAGAGCTATGCAGCCGCCACTCGGTTAAAACCTCGACACTTTGTTTGAGCGCAACTGCGGCTAGCCCCGAGACGACCCCAATGATGCAGGCTTCGACAAAGGCCACCCGCCTGGGACCGAAGAATTTGTGCAGGCGCCTAAAGCGCAGCATGGTTAAAGGAGATCAAACAATCAAGAATACGCATCGGGCACCCGCCTTGAGTCACAACCTGGTTGAGCCACCCTAAGAACTGCTTCAACTAGGGGCCTTGTTCCGGAAGCTACAAACAATCAAAACCACAACTATTTCATATGCACAGAGAAATAGAATCCAGACCAGCTTTCCTTCTTATCGTAAAGACAAAGCAAGAGAAATTCGCAATTTATTAAGCATGCTGAAATGTTTGAAACTTCATGCATAATTAATAA
>JBCBJE010000669.1:0-3663 GCA_038523735.1 Cyanobacteria bacterium J06626_18
GTGTTTTCTAACCTTTGAGGAGACTGTCGGAGTTGCTGCCTAGCCAAACCTCTACTGCTTTATCCGTAGACACCCCTGCTGTCGCGATCGCATCTACAGCAAAAGCGTCTTACGCCGCACCTCAAGCTCACGAGCCAGCATCGCCAGTTAGTGACTTTGTTGTCCGACACATTGGCCCCCGCCAGAGTGATATACAGGACATGCTGACAGTACTGGGCTATGACTCGGTTGCATCGCTAATGGCAGCGACAGTACCTGCCGGTATTCGCTTTCAAACCGCACTTGCGATTGGGGCAGGGCTGGACGAGCAAGCAGCTCTGAGTGTGCTACGACAGATTGCTAACAAAAACCAGGTCTGGCGTTCTTATCTGGGGTTAGGCTACGCCAATACGCACACGCCGCCGGTCATCCAGCGCAACATCCTGGAAAATCCTGGCTGGTATACCCAATACACGCCTTATCAGCCCGAAATTGCCCAAGGCCGCTTAGAAGCCCTGCTGAACTATCAGACGATGGTGACAGACCTCACGGGTCTGGAAATTGCCAACGCTTCCTTGCTGGACGAAGGTACGGCGGCTGCGGAAGCGATGACTCTCAGCTTCAACGTCCGCAAGCAGAAAGCCGTCAAAACTTTCTGGGTTTCTGAGGCTTGCCATCCTCAAACAATCGCGGTTGTGCAGACCCGCGCTCAGCCCCTAGGCATTGAGGTTATCGTAGGTGATCATCGCACGTTCGATTGGGAAACGCCGGTCTTCGGGGCACTACTCTCTTACCCTGCAACCGATGGCACTGTGTACAACTACAGCGAGTTTGCCAGCAAAGCGCACGAGCACAAAACCTTATTGACCGTGGTTGCGGATTTGCTTAGCCTCACCCTATTGCAACCGCCTGGTGAATGGGGCGCCGATATTGTCGTGGGCAATACCCAGCGCTTCGGCGTTCCCCTAGGTTACGGGGGTCCCCATGCTGCTTACTTTGCGACCCGGAATCAGTATGCTCGTAAGCTACCGGGCCGATTGGTTGGGATCTCTAAAGACAGCTACGATCGCGCTGCCCTCCGACTAGCACTGCAGACTCGAGAGCAGCATATTCGTCGCGATGCTGCTACTAGTAACATCTGTACGGCTCAAGTATTACTTGCGGTGATTGCTGGCATGTATGCAACATACCACGGCCCGGAAGGACTGCGGGCGATCGCCACACGCATCCATCGTCAGGCCACGATATTGGCGACAGCGCTGACTCAAGCCGGGTTTGAGGTGGGCAACGAGGCATACTTTGATACGGTGCGGGTTGAGGTGGGCGATCGCCAGCCCAATATCCTCGTCCGCGCTGCCGCCAAGCATATTAATCTGCGGATTCTGGACCGTACAACGCTCGTCGTTGCCCTGGATGAGACGACCACAGCCAGAGATTTACAAGACTTGGTTGAAGTTTTTGGAGGCAAGGCTGAGGTCCCTCAGATTCAGATGACGCCTTTAAACAATCATCCCCTCAGTCGCACCACTCCATACCTGCAGCATCCCGTCTTCAACACCTATCACTCAGAAACGGAAATGCTTCGATACATGCACCGTTTGCAGGCTAAGGATTTGTCTCTTACAGCCGCGATGATTCCTTTGGGCTCCTGCACCATGAAGCTGAACGCCACGGCTGAGATGGTGCCAATTACCTGGCCTGAGTTTGGACAGCTCCATCCCTTTGTCCCTGTCGAGCAAGCTCAGGGTTATCAGAAGCTGTTTGCTGACATCGAGACTTGGTTGGCCGACATTACTGGATTTGCGGGTGTCTCCCTGCAGCCGAATGCAGGCGCTCAAGGGGAATATACGGGGCTGCTAGTGATTCGTGAGTATCATCGTCAGCGCGGCGACACGCACCGCACCGTTTGTCTGATTCCTGAATCCGCTCATGGCACCAATCCGGCTAGCGCGGTGATGGCCGGTATGAAGGTGGTTGGTATCAAATGCGATGAGGACGGCAACATCGACATTGCTGACCTGCAAACCAAGGCTGCGAAACACGCCGATAACCTGGCGGCGCTCATGGTTACCTATCCTTCAACGCATGGCGTGTTTGAGGAAGGTATTCGCGAAGTCTGTGACATTGTCCACAGCTACGGCGGGCAGGTCTACATGGATGGAGCCAATATGAATGCCCAAGTCGGACTTTGTCGCCCTGCAGACTTTGGCGCTGATGTCTGTCACCTAAATCTGCATAAAACCTTCTGCATTCCCCACGGCGGCGGCGGCCCAGGAGTCGGCCCCATTGGTGTGCAGGCTCACCTCAAACCGTTTCTACCCAGTCACAGTTTGGTGTCAGAGGTTGGTGGTGAACAAGGCATCGGAGCAGTCACATCGGCACCTTGGGGCAGCGCCAGCATCCTCCCCATTTCTTGGATGTACATGGCCATGATGGGCGCAGCGGGCCTGAAGCAGGCTACGGAAATTGCCATCTTGAACGCCAACTACATCGCCAAGCGTTTGGAGGGGCATTACGACATTCTGTACACCGGCAAGCAGGGACTGGTGGCACACGAGTGCATTGTGGATTTACGTCCTTTCCGCAAGTCCGCTGGGGTCACCGTCGAAGATGTGGCCAAGCGCCTGATCGACTATGGCTTCCATCCCCCCACCATGTCTTGGCCGGTGGCGGGGACACTAATGATTGAGCCGACGGAAAGCGAGTCCAAGGCAGAACTGGATCGCTTCTGTGAGGCCATGATTGCCATCCGTGAGGAGATTGAGGCGATCGCAACCAACCAGATCGACCCCGAAAACAATCCCCTCAAGCAAGCACCCCACACCGCCGAAGACCTCGTCTCCGACTGGGACCGCCCCTACGATCGCCGTCAAGCCGTCTTCCCCACTCGCTGGACGCAGGAAAATAAGTTCTGGCCAGCGGTGAATCGAATCGACCAGGCATACGGCGATCGTAACCTCATGTGCTCTTGCCTTCCCATGGATGCCTACAGCGAGTAGGGTTTGCCGCTAGATCCGAGGGTTCTTTCGGAGAGGCCAAAAATGCTGAAGTCCATACCAAGAACCCTCGGATCTGGGATTACCTTGAGCTTACTCTTGAAAGCATGAAGCTACCGAATGGCAAACAGACTGTCATCCCTATGAGCAAGTTGATAGGCTACTGCTTAAATCCGGAGCATTCTTCTGGAAAGCATAAGGCCAGAGTCTTTGCGTCGGCCTTGGGTATCACAAGCGAGAATGCTGATGAGTTGCGAGAACTGCTGGTCTAGAGCTGCTGTCGAGGGGGAAGTCGTTCAACAAGAGGCTACAGCCTTTGGCCAGCTTTTCAAAGTTGCTTGGATTGTGCCTGAATATGAGACTGTAACCCTACGATCGCTTTGGGAAATCAGGTCCGAGCAAACAAGTCCCAGACTCGTCTCAGCGTTTGTAAAATGAAGGTTATGAACCAACTCACTATCTCAACGTAATCGCAAACCTCAAGCCTGTTGCCCGCAATCGCTTGCAGCTAGTGGAACCTGCTTATCAAGCGATTGAGTTCCTGCCTGTTGGCCAAGTAGGAACTGTTGTTGAGATAGTGAGTTGGTTCATAACCTTCATTTTACAAACGCTGAGACGAGTCTGGGACTTGTTTGCTCGGACCTGATTTCCCAAAGCGATCGTAGGGTTACAGTCTCATATTCAGGCA
>JBCBJE010000670.1:0-3658 GCA_038523735.1 Cyanobacteria bacterium J06626_18
AAGATCTTCAAGACTTTCACAGAGCCCCCTTTTCGGAAACGCTCCTTCACCAAAATCCAATGGCTGGTGTCGAAGTCTTGAAGATCTTTTGCAGTTGCGCCAATGAGGACAATCTTGTCCTTGAAAACCTCGCCTGAGTCCAAATAGTTATTCCAAGGATCGGGGTCGATCACGTACCAAAACGGAATTTGGCGAAATGTTCGCGTCGGCCCCAAGAAGTTGATGTCTGTGCCTGAAGTGTCATACTCTACCCTAGCCGCGTTTAAAGTAGCCTCAGCAAAACTGTAAACGCTGTCCCAATCGGGAGCGGTTGGACTGCTAGGGTCGAGCTCGACCCGCGATCGCTCCAATGTAGTGAGGTAATTATGGCCTTGACGATGAATTCGACCGTTTGGCTCGACCAAAAAATTTATGATGCCTAAATGAGCCCCAGTATCCCGAAATTGGGCCAGCGGAAGAATCGGCTTCAGCAAAAAACCTTGCCGCATTGGCTGTTCTTCGTAGATGGTGGCTAAGGTAACGCGATCGCCATACTGCTCCAACACGGCGGCCAAAGCCTGATCGTTAGCCGGATCTTCACTATCAGCAGAAAACACTACATCCAAAGCAACCGCCTTGGCACCAGACTGCATCAATTTTTCAATAGCGATCGCGTAAGCCTGCCGTGGCCAAGGCCAGTCCTTAATCGGTTCCATAGCCGCATATTTCTCAGGCTCGCTTTTATAATGCTCTCCTTGCGACTTGGATTCCTCATCAATTGCCAAAATGACAATGTTTTCAGGTGCGACTTGAGGCCCACGTAGATCGAAGAAAAAAGTCTGTAGCTGACGCTCCCACCGCTGCACCACTGGACCATTGGCAGCAGCGACTAGGGATGCGTAAATCAGAAATCCGCCTGTTAGAAAATGACGCCACGAAGGTCGAAACCAGCGCTTGACTGGACGCGTTTTTGACTGGGTTGCTGTAGCAGAATTAACCATTGCGTTGGGGCATTTTACAGAAATCTGTTATCGAAACCTGACGGATGGCTTGGGAGCTGCTGACGGCGATAGATGCGTGCGTTTCCATAGCATAGCCTGTGGGTGAGGGGGATAGGGAGAGGGGGGGATAGGGAGAAGGGGGTGAAGAAATTTTCCGCGGGATGCCTGTTCTACCGTTCGGGCTGAGCAGAGTCGTTGGCGAAGCCTTCCCAAAGGGAATAGCCCAGCATCACCCAGCTATCCTTCGACTTCGCTCAGGATGAAAGATCATCCGTTCAGGATGAATTTCATCGTAAATTCCCAACCCAAAATTGACACCAGCCATCGTATAAAGAAGAAAGCAGCGGTGAAAGCAAGGGCGCAATGGCTATGCAGGCAGAGTGTGTAATTGAGAACGGGAGGTTAGTAGGACGTTCAGGAACTTACTCGATCGCCCTCAATAGCGGCACAATTCTCGATGTAACGACCTCACGTATACCAGGCACACACACGATAGTAGACGCTCAGGGCAAGCTCGTGGTGCCAGGGTTTGTCGATGCTCACATCCATTTGGACAAGGCGTTTCTACTCGCACGATCGCCTGCTCAAACAGGGGATTTTGCCGAGGCTTTGCAGGAGACACTGCGGCTTAAAGAGCAGTACACAATGGAGGATATTCAGACGCGGGCGAGAGAAGTCTTGGAGCGAGCGATCGCGTTTGGTATTACGGCTATGCGGAGCCATGTGGAAGTAGATCCTATTTTGGGCCTGACGTCAATGGAGGCACTTTTGCCGCTGCGAGAGGAATATGCGTGGGGAATAACGCTGCAGCTGGCGATTTTTGCTCAGGAAGGCATTACCAATCGACCAGGGACGGAAGCATTGTTACAAAAAGCCATGGCCATGGGCGGCGACGTAATTGGGTCGGCTCCCTATGTGGACCCAGCCCCACGGCAAAACATCGCTATCGTGTTTGACATTGCTCAGGAATTTGACTGCGATGTGGATTTTCATCTGGACTTTTTAGATGATGACGCGCCGCTGCAGGTGCCGATGGTGATTGAAGAAACGCTCAAACGCGGCTGGCAGGGACGGGTCTGTTTAGGACATATGACCAAGCTAGCGGGCTTACCGCCCGAAGAACTGGCTGCGATCGCCAACGATTTGCAGGCAGCAGGCATTGCCATTCTGGCGCTCCCTGCATCTGATCTGTACATGATGGCCCGCAAAGACACACACAACGTCCGACGCGGGGTCGCGCCACTACACCAGCTTCAGAAGCAGGGTGTCACGGTAGGGACCGCCACTAACAACATCCAAAATTTGTTCACCCCGTTTGGTGATGGGGATCCCTTGAAAATTGCGACATTGCTAGCAAACGTGCTGCAGATAGGAACGACAACAGGGCATCAGTTTTGTTTAGATACAGTAACCAAAACAGCAGCGCAAGCGATTGGCATTCCTAACTATCAAGTAGAACCAGGGGGTGCATCTGATTTAGTGATTTTAGATGCCGTCTCAGCATCAGAGGCGATCGCAACTGCACCTCCCAGTCGTACCGTCATCAAAGCAGGCAAAGTAGTTTCGCAAACTCAAATGCAGAAAATGGCTTGGGGGATACCTATCAAAGACGATTTCTTGCCTTGATCCGCAGATAGTCATCAATCAGTGGTTCGGTGATTTGATTCGCAGGAGCATCTAAAACCAAGACACCCCCCTGTTTGAGGCGCGCGAAGGCAACCTGGCGCTGGTCGAGTAAGTCCAACGCTACAGCGCGGCTATAGGCAGCGGCAACTTCCGGGACAAACTCGTGGGCTTGATGATCGACTTGGGGATCGCGGAGGGTGACGCAGAAGGGAAGGTGACGGGCCTTGAGGCGAATGAGTGCAGTGAGGAGTTCAGCCGAAGCGGTCTGATCCACGATGTCGGTGATGACGACAACTAGGGCACGGCGGTGTTGCTGGGTCGCTACTTTGGTGACTGCGCCTAAGTAGTCAGACTCCAGAAGGACAGGTTGCAAAGGTGTCAGGGTTTCGATTAAGTGCTGCAGGTGCTGACGGCCTCCGGTGGGGGAAATCCAGGTTTGCATTTCGCGATCAAACACGCCAACGCCAACGCGATCGCCCCGATGCAGTCCAGCCAGTGCTAAAGACAGCGTTGCATTCAATCCCCAGTCAAAGCGCGACAGCCCTTTCACACTTGCCGTCATCAGTCGTCCTCGATCCAGCAGGATAATTAGCGACTGCTCGCGTTCCGGTTCCAAGATACGCACCAACGGGGCACTGCGGCGGGCAGTCGCCTTCCAGTCAATAAACCGGGGATCGTCACCTACGGCGTATTCTCGCAATTCGGCAAACTCGGTGCCGATACCAATTCGTTTCCGCTGGCGTACATTGCCTGTGGATTGGATGGCCAACCGAATCGAGAGCGATCGCAATCCCACCAAATCGGGATACACCACTACTTGCTGAGCACTGGGCACCGTCCAACTGCGCCACGCTAGCCCCAAAGGACCCCGCTGCCGAACCTGCAAGTCACCCCATTGATACGCTCCCCGCTTCGCTGGAAATACCTGATATGTCAGAGTCTGGGTCGTTTTGGCTGGGACCGTCAGCGTGAGCGGCATCGAAATCTCGTCAAACTCAGATGGGTAGCGATCGTAGATTTGTAGCCGTGCCCCATATAGCTGGGCGGGCAGG
>JBCBJE010000671.1:0-3656 GCA_038523735.1 Cyanobacteria bacterium J06626_18
CTCACGCTTAGTTTTAGTATTCCTATTTCTATTTCATTGTTTGAATCACCGCTGTTTGGTGAGGCCAGGACAGATCGTCCTGAGGACTCTGTAGAAACGACTCCCAACAACCCTGCCTCCTCTGGAGATTCCCTGGGAGGTGGCGGTCCTACAACTCCCATAGAACCTAGAATTCCTGCGTCACCTACAACCCCTGTAGAACCCATAACTCCTGTGCCACCTACAATCCCCATAGAACCTACAACTCCTCTGCCAATCGAAAACCCTATACCAGCCGAAAGAACTCGGATTCGGATCCCCCAGTACTGTAATGGTGTACTTGCCGGAAGTGCCAATTTTAGAGATTGGCCTGCCCTGACGCCATCCGCTATTCGAGGCGTCATCCCAGTGGGGCAATGGGTATCTTTGACTGGTAAAAAAGTTCCTAGCGATGGTTTGTTTTGGTATGAAGCCGTCAACGAGGCAGTTCTCACACCATCAGTCGAACCTGCAGCACAAAATCAACTGCAGGCAAATCAGCTGGGATGGATAGCAGACTGTTTCGTTGAGTAGGAGCTATGGCTAATTAAGGCTGAGCTGGTCTGCACTTAAAGTAGACCAGCTCAAAATTGTTTCAGCTAACATTTGGTCGGGATCGTACAAATCAATAGCGGATAGACACAGTGGGGGCTTGGCAAGACAAGCCCTACGAAAGCGAATTATCATTCTATTGAGGAAACATCATGGCTAATCGAACCCAGTTCGTGATCGCCACGTTTAATCTGTACAACTTGAACCGTCCGGGTTTGCCGATCTATTCTGACGCTGACGGATGGGACGCTTTCGTTTATGCGCAAAAGATCGATTGGGCGCGCAGCATTATTCTGCGGAACCCTGCCGATGTATGGGGCTTTCAAGAGCTTTGGCATCGGGAAGCGCTGGCAGAGGTCTTTGACCATCCGGATCTCAGCGGCTATGAGCTGCTAGTGCCTCAAGAACACGCTGGCGAAAGGATCATCTGTGCCGGTGCTGCCAAGAAAGACATCTTGACCCGTGAACCTGAATGGATCAAAGGATTCCCCGACAAGTTTATTCTCAAAAGTAGCGGCGACGACCCACAAGCCTCTGATATTTCGGTTCAGATCAACAGCTTTTCGCGTCCGATTTTGCATTTTCAGGTGCAGCCGCGATCACGGGGCAAAGACATTTCGATCTATGTAGCTCATTTCAAGTCGAAAGCCCCTACTAGGGTCTATCGCGAAAGCTGGTATCGAGACGACGATGAGTATTACAAACGCCATACTGAGGCGCTTGGATCTGCCCTTTCCACCATTCGCCGAACCGCCGAAGCCGCAGCCCTGAGGATGATTCTGACGACGAAGCTAAAGGAGACGGATGACCCGGTCGTTGTCTTGGGTGATTTGAACGATGGCGAACGTAGCAACACACTCAATATCTTGTCAGGACAACCCAACTATCTGCTGAGTGGATTGTCTCAAGGGGGCAGCGACGTGGACTTATACGCCGCTAGTCGCTTACAGCAGTACCGCAGCGATCGCGATGTCTACTACACTCATATTTACCAGAACTTGAGGGAGTCCTTGGACCATATTCTGGTGTCACAGGAGTTCTACGACAACTCGCGTAGGCGCTTATGGGCATTTAAAGGAATGGATGTCATCAACGATCATCTCAACCAGCATGATCATAAAAAAGATGGCACCTCTGATCACGGCGTTGTCCGTGCTCGGTTTGAATATCGGCCCAGCAATCCTAATTAAAATCCATGCCTATCATCACTATCCAACAATCGGTGGGACGCACAGCTGAGCAACGTCGGTTATTGATGCAGCGTATCACCGAGGCCTTTCAAGAAGCCTATGACGTGCCGCCTGAAGCAGTCACTATTTTCTTTCAGGACTACACAGACGATATGTGGGGTAAGGCAGGACTATTGCATACCGATAGAAAATAGGCCAAGAGGTAACCGCGAGTTGGCTAGTATTTTGAACGGCTTTATAGTAGTGTAAACTTCTGTAAACTATCTTCCAGCTTAATGTTTTCGAAGTGGCCCCGGCAAAAACCGTATGCTTGAGGCGTCTGTGGGCTTTGCTTCCTAAGGAGGTCTGCAACCCATAGCATCGACAAAACTTGGACCGGGCGATCGCATTCAGGCAAAGGGTAGTGCTAAGTCGTTAACTGAGACCTATTTGTGCAGCTAAATATTCCACCCAACGCGGCAGTTGAGAAAGCCGCACCTTCTCGTAGGCGAGACCTTCCTTTTACGCTTCAAGACCTCAAAGCGGCTATCCCAGATTCCTGCTTTGAACCTTCTACCTTTCGATCACTTGCCTATTTCTTGCGTGACATTGGAATTATTGCAGGGTTATATGTCCTTGCAGCTTATTTCAATTCCTGGTGGTTTTTCCCGGTATTTTGGCTTGCTCAAGGCACCATGTTTTGGGCTCTTTTTGTGGTAGGTCATGACTGTGGTCATGGGTCTTTTTCGAAACATAAGTGGCTCAATAATTTAATCGGTCACCTATCCCATACTCCAATCCTCGTGCCGTATCACGGCTGGCGAATTAGCCACCGTACCCATCACGCCAATACGGGCAATGTGGATACTGATGAGAGCTGGCATCCTGTTTCCCAATCGGAATACGAGGCGATGCACTGGTCCGTCAAGCTAGTGCGATTCCAGGCTTTGCTGCTGGCCTATCCGGTCTATCTTTTTGTGCGCTCTCACAACCGCGATGGATCTCACTTCCTGCCCAGCAGCCCCCTTTTTCGACCTTCCGAGAAGTGGGACATCATCACCAGTACCCTTTGCTGGACCGCAATGGTTGCGTTCCTCGGTTGGTTGGGAGTACAGTTTGGTCCACTGTTTGTGATCAAGTTTTACCTGATGCCTTACATCGTTTTTGTGGTGTGGCTCGATTTGGTTACCTATTTGCACCACACCGTGCCTGAAATTCCCTGGTACCGCAACGACAACTGGTATTTCCTCAAGGGTGCACTTTCAACCATTGACCACGACTACGGATTCATCAACGATATCCACCACAACATCGGCACTCACGTAGCTCACCACGTCTTTTCCAACATGCCGCACTATCACCTGAAGACGGCAACGGAAGCCATCAAGCCTATCCTCGGTGACTACTATCACGTCTCCAACGAATCGATCTGGACCCTGTTTTGGCGTTCCATACGCAGCTGTCACTACATTCCCGATAGCGGTCAGAAGGTCTACTATCAGGCTGCTCAGCGACGTTAGGGGAGTTGGGGGAGTGGGGGAGTAAATAATTTTTCGTCGAAAAATTGACTTTTTACGAAGACCTGTTTACTTCTCCAAAATCTCATCACCTCATCTTCACCCCTTCAGTAACCAAACAATAAATGCAGTTCCCCGCTCTTCTGGAAGGTCTGGCAACGGGGGGCGTAGGGGCATTGGCAAGTTGCCGAGCGGACTATGTACCTCGATCGCGCCAGCCATTTTTTGCATCAGGTCGCAGGCGATCGCGAGTCCGAGTCCAGTGCCCTCAATTTGTCCCGATGCTTGTATGCCTCGGTAATGGCGTTCGAAGATGTGGGGCTGATCAGCCTTGGGGATGCCAGGTCCAGTGTCGCCTATGAGGATGCCCTCTAAGGACAGCTCATGCGGGTGGGAGAGC
>JBCBJE010000672.1:0-3655 GCA_038523735.1 Cyanobacteria bacterium J06626_18
CCCCAACAGGCTTTCCATATCGATGAGCACGTCGCCGTCGGCATCGCTGCCACCGCCGCTGAACACATTGCCCGTTTCCAGATCCACACTGACCCCCGCCTTGGATTCCAGGTAGCTGGTTGCATCAAACCCATCGCCGCCATCCATCACGTCAGCACCGGCCCCGCCAATCAGAAAGTCATCGCCCGCACCGCCACTGATGGTGTCGTCGCCTGCACGTCCATCCACGATGTTGTTGGCACCGTCACCGACAAACTGGTCGGCGTGGTCCGATAGCTCGAACTGTTCGATGCTGATGATGGTGTCCTCAGTCCCGTCACCGTCCAGGACGACGTTGTTGGGCAGGTCGATAGTGACGCTGCTAGTGGCTTCGGAATAGCTAGCGCTGTCGTGTCCCGCGCCCCCGTCCATGGTGTCGTTACCCGCGCCCCCTTCCAAAAAGTCGTCGCCATCGCCGCCTTCCAGCAGGTCATTGCCTGCCCCGCCGGAGAGATAGTCGGCATACTCACCGTCGCCGCCCTCTAAATGGTCGTCATTCAGGCCGCCGTAGAGATCGTCGTTGCCCGTGCCGCCAATTAAGTGTGCCTGCGATCGCACTCCCACTAGCTCAATCACATCGTCGCCATCACCCGCATCGGCAAAAACATCAGCCACATTTTCGTAGGTCCAGCTAGCGCCATAAGCTTCGACCGAAATGGTTTCATCCCCTGCTTCACCAGAAACATGGGTCACGGTGATGACTTCGTCGCTGTCTTGACCGTTAATGTCATTCAGATTCTCGGCGGCTTCACCGACGCTGAGGGTGGCCGTGCCATCCTCGCCAACGGTCGCCTGCTGATGGTCTTCAGTGGAACCCGAGCAGCCTGCCCGGAAGTCCAGCAAGGTTTCGCGCAGAAGTTCAATCCGTTTGTTGATGCTGAAGGCTTTGAACCCAATTTGCAGTTTCGCGGCAACTACCGCATCCAATGAACCCAGCAGTTCAAACAAACAAGCGGGAGTTGCAAAATCGGTCAGGTAAGTTTTCTCTTGCGCCAGGTTGATAAACAGTTGAGCAACCAGCCCTGCAGTTATGCCACCGCTGATAATGCCAAAGTTAACGTTGAGCCCTGCTTCGACACCTGCCCCCAGTCCTAGCGTGAATTCCGCTTGTGGATCGATGGGGACAGGCGGCGTGCCTGGATCAGTCGGCTGGCCCACATAAAAGCCGTTGGCAATCAACGCTGGATTCTCAAAACCGCCTTCCGAAAACTCCAGCAGACCATTGGTATCAAACCCAAAGCTGAGGTTCGCTGCAGCGCCAAAGGCACCGCCCAACTCAACACTGAGCGGCCCAAAAATCGGAATCTTGGTGGAATAGTCCACGCCAAAGCCAATAGTGGGCAGTTCCAGCCGGAAGATATCGGTCGGTTGCCCCAAAAACAGATTGATTAGACTGGTTGGCTCCGTCAGCAAGGGAAACTCGAAGCGCGTGTTGTCGCTGATGGTCGTCGCGAAGCTGCTGCCGCCTTCACTCAGACCGGCAATTTGCCCCAGGGCATCCACGTCATCCTGCAGCGCCTGCACTTCACCCGCTAGAACGCTGAAATCGCCCAAGGTAATGGTGCTGCCATCAACGGCAAGCCCACCCAGAATGTCCAAGATTTCGGCAATCTGCGCGACATATTCGACAAACTGCACCGTCTGCTCGTTAAAGTCGCCTAGCCCCGCTTCCGCTAGCGCCTGAGCCACATCCACCATCCTGGCATCCAGAATGGGAATCTCTGTGTTCAGCATGTCAACCAGTGGCATTACGGGCGCAAGCACATCGGTAATGCCTTCAAACACGGGGCCGACGAAGCTGCCAAAGAAAGATCCCACATCCAGGCTGACGCCGTTGAAGTCAATGGTGGGAGCGCTGGTTTCAAAACCCTCAAGATCAGCCTCAGCAAAATCCCAATTCAACACCAGATTGGTACCAATGCTAGGTAGTGCTGAGACAATCGTCCCCGTCGAAAGATTAGCGTCGAAGGTGGCGCTACCGCTGATGCTGGCCTCCAGCGTATTCTCCAGGTTGTCCAGTTCCGCTAGGGATAGGTGCGTATCGGCGTCGCCGGAGTCCTGCAGATCGATCGCGATGCCACTACTCAAATTACTGCCGTTATCTTCGACCTCTACCTGCAGAAAGCCCAGCGTCCCCGTCGCCTCTAGACCGGGCAACGTCGCGCTGAGGTTGACGCTGAGTTCGTCTTCCACAGCCGTATCGAGATAAAAGCCATCCCCATTCAGTCCTAGTCGCAGATGCAGGTCGAGATTTACTCCCAACTCAGCGCTACCATCCACGTCTAAGCTCAAGCCCGTTTCGCCCAAGGATAGGTCAAACTCATCGCTGCCCAAGTCAACCAGGTTGCGGCTTAGGGTCACGTCAAACTGCAGGTCGTCTGCTGCTTCCAGGATGTCAATATCTTGCAGAATGCCTAACCCCGCTTCGCCCAGCGCCTGCATCAGCGCCGTTTCGATCGCGGCAGGAGTAAGGTCGGCAATCGCGTCAATCTCAGTGGCGATCGCTGCCCGCATTTCGGCAACAAATTGCTGCGCCGCCTCACTGACGTTGGTGAGGGCTGAGCCGATGAGCGGTAGCTCCTGCGCGGCAATAATTTGGGCGATCGTGCCTTCCAGCGTGTCGAGGAAGTCTTCTAATCCTGCCTGGAACTGATCCAGGTTATCGCCCGCGTAGGGCGACATTGCTTCAGCCTCAATAGCCTGCCCGTCAATCTGTAGCGTTATCTGATCATTCTCAGACTGCAGTGCAGCGATTTGCGCTTCATTGAGCTGTATACCCTGCACCTGTGCGGCAAACAGCGCCCCCTCGTCACCTGCCGTATCCGCCGCGTTTACCTGCGCATCGACGAAGTGACCAATCTCTTCTATCAGGACTCGCGCCAGTGCCGATGAATTAGAGGGACTAACCAAATCGGCAGATAGGTAGATGGTTTGCGTGTCGTGAGCAAAGGCTCCGTTAGCACCCTGGAGATCAGTAGCCGACCGGATTTCGATGCTGGGCAGATGCGAGAAATCGCCGTTTTGCCATGCGGTGTGGAGCGAACTCAATGCGTCCACATCCGTAGCATTGCCCTGATTAAAACTCGTCAATAACTTGTCGGGTGCAGTGCCCTGCGCCCAGGTTTGCAGTGTTGTCAGCGTATCAACGAGCACCGGATTAAGAATGCTCTGAATCAGACCCTCAGAATCATTCGCAGCGTGAACCGAGGGCAAACCTATTGAGGACATAACGGACTCCTTAAGTGAAGAACATGAGAGAAGCACTGCTTGGCGTTCTCTTTGGCCATCACTCAAGTCGTTTGGTAGCCAGTTATGCAAATTGCCAGGAAAAAACTTTGGCAATGCGCTTTAGTCCGATGCCATCGAGCATTTGGGCAAGTAGTTTCTTGGGATAGGACTCAGGTCGCATAGAAAGTAGTACACCCACAGCGATAGTAAGCAAACCCCAAATATCCCAAGTAGCTAACTAGAGGGCTGATCATACTGATTCATTAAGCCTAATCACCCAAACGAGAAGATTGACTGAAGTGTTTCCACCTAAGCACCCTTATAGAGGTATGCCATGGAACGCTTCTCTCTGAGAGATAATTAGGCTGCTCTATGGCGATTTTCGATA
>JBCBJE010000673.1:0-3651 GCA_038523735.1 Cyanobacteria bacterium J06626_18
AAATAACAGATTAGGCTAAATCTCTGAGTATCAATCTCAGTGAAGAGATTAAACGATCTCACATACCAACCTCAGAATTGATATTCATCACAGCTTGACATTATGTACTGATCAGTGCATAAATAAGCCATGGCTCGCCCCAAACAGTTTGATGAAGCAGACGTTCGGAAGTCTGTGCTGCAGATGTTTCTGCGGAACGGGTATGCGAGTACCTCGTTGAGTGATCTGGAGGAAGCAACTGGGCTGGGTCGCCGTAGTCTGTATAACAGCTTTGGCGACAAGCACACCGTTTTCCTAAGGGCACTTCAGGATTTTTGGGCCATGGCTGCAACCCAAAACCTCTCACCTCTGGACCGTTCAGGGGCAGGGCTAGAGGCGATCGCCGAAGTTCTATATGGACTTGTTGAGCTAGCCCAAACACCTGAGGGGCGTGCTGGGATGCCGATCGCGACACTCCAAGACATTGCTTCCGAAGCCTTGCAAAGAGTTCAGTAATTTTTTTGGCCTGTTTTTTACCGATCAGTAAAAAAAGATGGATATCATGAGCAAAGCAATATCAGCCGCTTTCCCGTATACGAAAAAGTTTGTTGAAGTCAACGGCTCCCAAATGGCTTATGTGGATGAAGGTGCAGGGCCAGTGGTCCTCTTTATCCACGGCAATCCCACCTCGTCCTATCTCTGGCGGAATATCATTCCTTATGTTGTAGACAGCCATCGGGCGATCGCGGTTGACCTCATTGGCATGGGCGATTCCGGCAAACCCGACATTGCTTACACCTTTGCGGACCATGCAGCGTATTTGGACGACTTTATTAAGGTCCTGAATCTCCAAGCCATGACCTTCGTTATCCATGACTGGGGCTCGGTGCTGGGCATGCGCTACGCTCGACTAAATGAGAGCAATGTGCGGGCGATCGCCTTTATGGAAGCGGGCATTCCACCTGCCTTTCCAGCACCCAGCTACGAGGCCATGGGCGAGCAAATGAGCGAACTGTTCCGCAATCTCCGCACGCCCAACGTTGGTGGGGACATGGTTCTGCAGAACAACTTCTTTGTGGAGGTGGTTCTGCCTCAGTTTGGGGTAATGCGAACCTTGACCGATGCGGAAATGGCCGCGTATCGCCAACCGTTTCCGACCCCAGAGAGCCGCAAGCCAACCCTACAGTGGCCACGCGAAATTCCCATCGCTGGTGAACCCCACGCAACCACTCAAGTTGTGCTGGCCAACGGTGAATGGCTCTATGCCACCGAGCTACCCAAACTCTACTTCTATGCGGACCCTGGTGTGCTCAATCCGGCACCCGTCATCGACTACGCCAAAGCCCATGCCAAAAACATCGAAACCGTTTTTGTCGGCGCTGGGACTCACTACCTTCAGGAAGATCATCCCCATGAAATCGGGGCAGCGCTATCCGATTGGCTTAATAAGTTACCCTAATCCGACTGGTCAGGCCATCCGCATTTCCCGGCGGATGGCCCATGCCGCTTGAATGGTTTTGACATCAAATGTCCACGCAGGCAAGATAGCGGTCATGGCCACTTCTTCCAGGTTGTGGAGTGTGCCAATCAGCAGGGTGGCCAAAAACGGCACACCCGCATAGTTAAACCCAAACAGCGATACCGTGGCGATCGCCAATGACACGCCCCAGAACTTAGCTGAATAGCTGTGATAGCTAGCCAGACGCCCATATTTGGCGAGACTGGTTAGCCATTGCAGACCCTGGGCTGCGATCGCGATCGCTAACGGTATCTGAAACTCCCTGAGTACTGCTGGGTAGACATGCCAGATCGCCGCAATAACGCAGAGGTAAAGACAGAGATCCGCACGGCTATCGGCTTCTCGGAGACTGGCGGTGACAACCTGTAATCGCCGCGCAATCATGCCATCCACAATGTCCGAGAAGACGGCTACTACAAATAGACCCACAAACAGCATGGAGTTGCCTTGCCAGGCCGCCCATAGCAATCCAGGTCCGGCCCCAAAACGATAAACAATGCAAAGTACAGGCAGGTGACGTGCCCAAGCAACTGTAAACGACAAGTTAGACATAGGACTAAAACTCAGGAAGTGTGACACATCCACACCCTAGGCTGGGCGTTCACATGCCAATTCAGTCGGCAGCCGCTTTGGCAAACTGGACGGGTGGTTCAAAGCAGCGGGCCTTCTGGCAGAAATGATCCCTGTCGGTGCGTCGCTGGGGCGATAGGCTAGATTGGATGCTCGTTCAGACGATGTTCCATGACGCGATCGCTCTCCCTACAGACCAACTACCCCACTGAGTACATGGTGACCGAGCAGGATGCACTGGGCTACGTACAGCAATGTTGGATCGCTTCCCTGATTCTGCTGGCCAGCTATGCTTGGGCGGTCCAAGGGGGCTTACCCATTGTTGGACTGATATTGGTGGTTATTTTGGTCATCCCTCGTTGGACCATCAGCGTCCATGAGCTGCTACATATCTACGACCCCCAACAGCTCAATCGCGTGATTTGCCTATTGGGGGCAAGTCCGGTACCGCTTTCAGTGCTGACGCTGGGCTACCGCGAAATTCAAACGCTACACTTTGCCCACCATCGGGCGGCGGCTACGGAAACAGACCCTGATGCTTATCACATTCGAGGGGCTGGTTGGTGGGTCTTTTTGAATGCGATGACGACACCTGAGCAGGATGCGATTCGCTGGATTGTGGCTCATGGACTCAGTGTTTCGCTCGCGATCGAACTGCTGATCAAGGCGGCGTTACTCGGAGCCCTTGTATGGTTCGGCGGCATCACGTTTCTATGGTTCTGGCTAACGCTCCGCTTCGTCTACGGTGTGTCTGATTTTATCTTCTTCCGCTGCGTCCACCATCAAAACGGTGAGTACGGCAGCTTTGCCTTATCGGTACCCTCTAAGCTGATCCGTCTGGGCGAATGGGTTTTTGGTGAGACCGTAATCCACGCTACTCTGAACCATGACCTGCATCATCAGTGTCCTGGTTTGGCAGCACGCAGTTTGAGTTCGGCACGGCAGTTGCAGCCAGCAGAATCGCAGTAAATGCCAGTAGTGTGGGGCGAGTAGACTGTTGTCGCCAAGCGGCAGCAAATTCCAAATGAATCGGACAATTCGCCAGCGGTCTACACACAACTTCTGAGCCAATCAGGGATTGTAGGCTCTCGGATACGAAGGTGATGCCAAGCCCCGCTGCGGCTAAACAGACACGCGTTTGGAGCGAGATAGATTCGTGAGCAATGTGAGGCTGAAACCCAAACTGCTGACAGAGCCGCAAAAACCCGTCATACAAGGTGGGGCCTTCTTGACGCGGATGGATAATCAGCGGCTCGTTTGCCAAAGCTTCGATGGGAATTTGGGGGGAGTGTGCTAGCGGGTGTTGCGGCGAGAGTACCGCGATGAAAGCTTCCTCCAGAATAGGATGCACGTCTAAATTGCGCGGGTCAATCGGGGGATGTAGAAAGGCGATATCAATTTTCCCCTCGTTGAGCGCTGTGACTTGAGCTTCAGTGGATAGCTCCCGCATTGAAAGTTCAACCTTGGGATAGCGGCTACGGAACTCCCGTACCAGCTTGGGTAGTATCGTGTGCGTTGCCGTTGCCGTAAACCCAATCGTGAGCTGTCCCTCTTCGCCACGAGCTGTGCGCCGGGTCAGGTGA
>JBCBJE010000674.1:0-3649 GCA_038523735.1 Cyanobacteria bacterium J06626_18
CTTCCAAATTAGTTGCAAAACTGGCCATGCAGCGATCGCTAGATCCTTTCAAAATTTCTAAGGCTACTAAACCGCTTTGCGTATCCCAAGCTGGAATGGCTCTGTGCAACGCTCCCCATGCTTGAATATCCTGATTATTAGCAGCTGCATTAGTTGTCTGATTAAAGGCAGGTAGTGCAAGAAAAGCAGCTGTACCCACTGACACAGCTGCAATGACGGATTGAAAATTAGGCATGATGGTAGTCATCCTGATAGGATTGGTAGAGGCACTTCTTAGTGATGAGGAGCGAGTTTCTGTGACATTTAGATCAAGGTCAAGGAACTTGCTTTTCCCTAAGTCTGTCGCTACATTCAAGATGGCTTTTCATACTGGAAATGGCGATATCAAAAAAATCAGTTATCCTCATAAAAATTCAGGATTAAAGTAACTGTTTGAACTTTTCTATGTTTTTTAGTGTTTCTTCTAGGTGGAATCAGAGGCTCCTTGAACCTGATAGAGAAGTCCCTTGTCGAGTTTTATAAAATGCTTTTTCCTGAAACTTGCACTGACATGTAAAGCTTTCTGTAAGCTGATTGTCTGTGAGAGTATGTGCAACCGCAAACTGACCGCATCATGGCGCATTCCAAGTGCCGCACTCAGAGCATTAGTTTTTACGATCGCACCTCCAAGGGAGTCCTCACCCCTCAGCGTTAGCACTGGCGATCGCCTACAGATCATCAGCCAACCCATGATCAGTCGTAGCCACAGCGATCGCTTGTTTCAGTGATTGCGATAAGTCACCCTCGCCATCCAGAAATAGCCGCAGTTGTTGAGCGCTAGTTGTATCACCAAATGCGATCTCACGGGCCAGCTCTGCCGCTGCACCATTGTTTTTGAGAAACCTCAGCCATTCCCGGTTTTTGTTCATGGCTGCCCGGAAGCCCTCCCAGTCTTTTTCGGAAGAAGGTTTGTAGGTAGCGATCGCATCCTTAAGTTCTTCAACAGTATCAACACGGGGACTTCCCAAGGGAATCAAACCGTAACGAGTAATTGCAGTTACATCAACATAAGATGAGCCCCGGGTTACTGGTTCTTTGCCGGGGGCTTAATCTAGGGATGATTCTCTACTGGAAGAAAATATCAGAAGTCCCATCAGCATCGTGTCTGTCATGTCGTATGTCCTCCGGACAGGCTTCGCCAACGCGCTAGCGCCTCCCATAGGGAGCAACGTAGTGAAACGCAGTCGAGACATCTCGGTTTTTCGCGATTGATTGAGATTCCTCAGTTGCGCTTCGCTCTATTACTCCTAGCGGAGTCGCTTCGCGAACGGAATGACATTCCAGGTATTTCTCTGAGTAGAGAATCATCCCTACGGGCTGAATCCCTTAACAAAATATCTGTACAAGTTGCCCCGCCATCCAACCCCTACGGATGTCACACCTACTCCAGAGGTCGCCAATCCCCGGCCAAAACAAAAGATGCCCAATAGTAAGGATGGCTGTATTCTCTCTCATCCATCATCTCTAACTGGGTTTCGCGCAGCGCCTCACTGCGACCCATACCGCTCGTTAGCCTGTCGTAATAACGCGCCATCAGTTCACTGGTCCCATCATCACTCACCAGCCATAAACTCATGAGCTGGGTCTCAGCTCCGGCAATGGCAAACGACCACCTGAGACCATACACGCCCTCACCATTGGCAATGTCGCCCAGCCCCGTTTCGCATGCTGAGAGCACCACCAATTGAGTGCCGAAAAGATTGAGGTTAGCGGCTTCCAGCGCGGTGAGCACCCCATCCTCGTCACCACTGCTGCGAGCGTTGAATCCAGCCAGGGCCAACCCTGAGCGAAGCAGGGGATTTTCGATAGCGACTTCAATCGGAGCCGCACTGACCGGCGAGCCTTCATTGGGGATAACCCCTAAGCCTCGACTATCGGTATTCGGCCTTTCCACGTCGCCAAAGAAGAAGCCGTGGGTCGCAATGTGCAAAATGCGGGGCGCGGCTACAGTCTTGAGCACATTCTCGGTAGCCTGCGCTCGGGTCAAGATAGTCGCGTCTGGCAATTCCAGGGCAATGGCTTCCGCCTCAGCCGCCGTGCCTGGTAGGGGCCCAAACTGAAGGTCTTTCAATTCCGTAGAGCGCTGGTTGGCTCTCACCGTCGATCCCGCGCCCAACTCTGGGATAGGGGAGGCCGTATCGGCGTCGTAGTCGGGATCGGCCAGGATGAAGGCGGGTGTAGTGCTAGGGGCTGTCACATCTAACTTCAGCAGGTCTCGGCCAGAATTGAGGTAGCTAATCTGATACCGCTGCACCAAATAGTCGCCGCCACTCTCGATCTGGAGAGCTTCAAAGGGGATGCGGTTGAGTTCGCTGTCTGGCGAGATGAGCAGCTGCTCTCGGTCGGTTAGGTAGGGCGCGATGGGATCGAAGATGAGGGTGCGGAGGGTGTCGGTAACAGCGGCAACGCTGTCGGACTCAGATTCTACCGCGACGGTGGCGCGAAAGTTATGGGTGGACGACGGATGTTCAAGCAGGGCTCTGAAGGCATTGACTGCCGTATCAATCGTAGCGGCATCACCCATGTCTACCGCTTCGATGCGGCCACTGGGGAAGAGGAGATAGGCGGCGTAACGGGGATCGCCCCAGGGATTGGCAGGATTGGTGACATCGTGAGGAAAATAACGGACATATTCTACCAGCACACCCTGAGCCGGAAGCTGCTCTTGGAGAGTGGCGATTTCTACCAGGGTGGTCTCCGCCCGGTAGGGTTCGCTGCTGCGAGCGAGGTCTACCTCCAGCTGGTTGGCTTCCTGTTCCAGTCGCGTAATCTCAGCTTGATGCTGTGTTGCCGTAAGCGTAGCGGGTGGATTGTAAACCAGGGCTGCGAGTTCCTGACGGGTCGCTGTCAGTTGGTCGAGGGTGATTTGCACCTCGGGCGTCAGATTTTGCCGCAGGACTTGCAGGCTGTTGAGGCCCGCCTCCAGCACACGTCCCTTGCGGCGCAGCAGGGTGGTGAGCGCCAGGTGAGTCACCTCAGGATTATCTGGGGCCGTTTGTTGATCGAGAGAAATGGCGACGTCCATACTTTTTGCAAGGGTAGCGGCATAGGCGTGGCGTTGAGCCTGTGCCAGCGTCGCCAGGTTCAGGTCCAAGTGCTGCTCCTCGATCGCAAGCCCTGCCTGCAAAGAGCTAATCGCCTGGGTGTGGTTTCCTTGGCCCCAGTACAGCCAGGCCAGGTGGTTGAGACTGGTGGCCACCTGGGGATGGCGCTCCCCCAGCTGTTCGCGAAGAATCGCCAGAGACTCTAGATAGAATGGTTCGGCTTCGCTGTAGCGGCCTTGGGCACGGTACAGCGAGGCCACGTTGTGGAGACTGGTGGCCACCTCGGGATGGCGCTCCCCCAACTGCTCGCGAAAAATCGCCAGAGACTCTAGATAGGATGGTTCGGCTTCGCTGTAGCGGCCTTGGGTATCGTACAGCAAGGCCAGATTGTTGAGACTGGTGGCCACCTCGGGATGGCGCTCCCCCAGCTGCTCGCGACGAATCGCCAGGGCGTCAAGCTGGAGCGGTTCGGCTTCGCTGTAGCGGCCTTGGGCACGGTAGAGCCCAGCCAGGTTGTCGAGACTGGTGGCCACCTGGGGATGGCGCTCCCCCAACTGCTCGCGAAC
>JBCBJE010000675.1:0-3646 GCA_038523735.1 Cyanobacteria bacterium J06626_18
CATGGCAAATGCTAGATTTTCGGTCCTTATATGGCATATTTTATATCAGTTGATATCGCGTATAGCCTTTGCAGGACAAGGGTTGCGCCCTACCACTACTTGCAGATCACCACCAAGATATTCAGGTCGTTGGGGAAGCAGAGAACGGCACCCAGGCAATTCAACAGGTTGAAGCATTGCATCCTGATATTGTGCTGTTAGATGTTCGGATGCCAGAGATGGATGGTGTCGCTGCAGCCCAGGTAATTTGCCGACAGTTTGATGCTGTCAAAGTATTGATGCTGTCCACATTTGATGATGCAGAATATCTCCACCGGGCAGTACGATTCGGTGCCATTGGTTATCTGTTAAAAGATACCAATGCAGAAGAACTCGTTCAGGCGATCCGCATGGCTTACCAGGGTTACACCCAATTTGGCCCCGGCTTATTTCAACAGGCAATTGGATGCATTCAAGGGGAACCTGTTGAAATACCACCTGCTACCAGTTCCAACTCACTGACACAGCTACCACCCGAACTCCTAAAGTTAACTAAACGAGAGCAGGAAGTACTCTGTCACATCATTACTGGAGAAACCAATCGTCAAATTGCTCGGGCTCTGTTTATTTCAGAGCGTACCGTCAAAAACCACGTGACTAGCATTTTAAGTCGCCTCAATCTGCCAGGTCGCGTTCAAGCAGCCATGTTTGCTAGCTCCTTCTTACCACTCCTCCAATCTAGGCATAAGCAAACTTAGTGACTGACGATCCTGCGATTTGAGGCATGGATGGGATGATTGAAGTGGTTTGAATAGTTGCACCTAGCCGCAAAGCATCATCTTTGGGCTGTCCCCACGCTCGTGGGGGTGAACCGCCTGAGTCTCTTTGACTGTCGGCTCGGGTAGCTCGTTGTCCCCACGCTCGTGGGGGTGAACCGGTCGAACTCTTTATCTAAGACAGCCCAAATGCCCGTTGTCCCCACGCCTGTGGGGGTGAACCGAAAAATCAGAGCTATCTCTTTTAGAGAGGTTGCATTGTCCCCACGCCTGTGGGGGGGAACCGACTTTCACTGTGTGACGGCGGCTGGTTTAGCGAAATTGTCCCCACGCCTGTGGGGGTGAACCGTTTTCTGCAGCGCTATCGACTTCACCAGAAGCGAAATTGTCCCCACGCCTGTGGGGGTGAACCGACGCTCACTTGCAATGTCAATCCAATACCGCTGCATTGTCCCCACGCCTGTGGGGGTGAACCGATGGCTGCAGACGGCTTTACGGTAGATTCAGGCCGTTGTCCCCACGTCTGTGAGGGTGACCGGCGATCGCCCCGACATTAGACCTTATCGGAAATAACTCGATAATGAGGCTGAAACCTTTGCATGATAAGGAATGCAGGGATTTCAAGGCGAAAACGGCTATATCCTTTTCTATGCAAGGCTTTCGGACTCTAAAATTCTTATTTCCAATTAAGTCTATTGTGTGTTTGGGGCTTAAGTTGTCCCCACGCCTGTGGGGGTGAACCGGGCTCCTCAAGGATGTCGGCCCCGGTCCGCTGACGGTTTTGTTGGACGAGGCTAAGTTCTTCGCCGAAACTGGCAACCGAGCCTGCCGAGCCATGCCGCCACTCAGCGCGGCCACCGTAGATCGGGAAATGGACTGGAGCCACAATCCGGTCATTGAGCGCCTGTTCGTAACTGTAGTCAAAGTCGGGCTGTGAGAGGCCGGTGTCGTACTCGAGGAAGGGAATCATGCCATCGTCATGGCGGAATAAGGTGCCACTCAGGATGAGAATCCTCTTAGCCTTAGTAAAGCCAGCCTGCATCGTCTCACCCCAGGCCCGACTATCGGCCAGGTGGTGGTGTTCGTCGGAAATGAGAAGCACGTTTTGCTGGCGGCAAAGCAGCTTTGCCGTGCTCCCGGCTTGCTGAGCGAGTTGTTGATGCGTGATGACAGCGCCGTCTTTGCCCAGAGCTTCTAGGCAATCGGACAGCTCTAAACCATTGGCTGCGGCTGATTCAATCCACTGCGACCGCAACCTGGCCGTATGGACTGTAACAGCCAGTGTGTTGATTGTTCCCAGCTTTTAGAGCCGCTGGGTCAAGGTCAGCCCGAACAAGGTTTTGCCTGTGGCAGGAGAGGCCATGCAGACAAACACCTGCTTCGACGACCGAAGACAGTGTGCGATCGCATCCTTTTGCCATTGTCGAAGATGATTCATAGACACAAGGCTGATGCCTGAGCCATCAGCAGAATCAGAATTAAAGTCAAATTTAAAGGCCATTGGATGTCTTCTCACTCGCTGGGCCAGGGCCGGGTTTTGGCGGTGCGATCGCGTACAGATCAAGGCCGCTGCAGAGAAATTCCTTCCCTAACAAACTAGACGCTAGAAGCCCTCGAAGAGGCTCAGCTGCACAGGCTTGGGGGGAACGAGGAAGCGCCCCCCTCGCTTCAAATACACCTGGCGAAAGTCTAGCGGGTCGGCGATCGCCTCATCCCCAGGACGCAATGTCGGGATGAGCTGCCTGGATTGCCCCCGCAGCGGACAGCACTCCCAAGAGCCATTGCGGCCCACCAGTTGCCATCCTTTTGAACTCGCCCAGTGACTCACGGCATGGATCAGTTCCAACTCCGCCGCTTCTAGTACGTCATGTCGATCAGGGCTGGCCTCCTGCATGGCGACGTTTAGATCCTTCAGGAGGCTGCGCTCGATAACTTGGACATGCTCCACGAACGGCAAAAACCCTGACCAATCAGGCAGTTCGGCGAAGACCTCTTCAGGACTAAGCAGCGCATCGTAGCGTTCCATTCGATGATGACGACCGCGCTGCTGTCGGCGCTGAGCTACGGCCACCCGAATGCGATCGCCCTCGAAATCCTCGACTACTCCGTTCGCCCAGGTCTGAATGAGGCGCTGCCCCGGCAACTCTTCCGGGTGACCCATCACCCAGACTGCTTGCCCCGTGAAGAATCCAGCACGCCCCTCCGTTCGAGCTGGATAGGGTATCTGCATGAGAGCCCGCACCCGCCGCACCAGCTTCTTGCCGGACAGCGAGGGCTTGCCTCGCGGACTGCATTGACCCATCCAAACTCTCGGAGACTTGCCGCCGCGACCGCAGATGTCGATCTCTTCAGGCCGCGTAGACCCTGAGAAAATGCCAATCTCATCCGCAATCGCCGCCTTCATTGCCTCATCACTCGCGCCAAATCGCTGCAACCGATGCCAGCGACCTTTCGCGCCTTCAACCTGATGCAAGAGATCTTTCAGGCGTTTATCGGCTTCTTGCTCCGAGATGGCTGGCATAGTCTGGCTCATCACCCAAACCTCTCAGTCGGAATCCATTCACCGCAGCGATCGCAAAGGGAATGACTTAGGCCGGGAATCCGCATCGCGCCGTGGCAGCGATCGCCCGCCTCCGTGCGATGATGGCCCTTTTTCTTTTTGACCTGGGATGCAGGCTGAGGCTTAGGGACTGGCTTCGACTGCTGGGTAGACAAATCAGGCGAGAGCGACAGCAAATCTGGTTGCAAGACGTTTGCGTTGGCTCGTTTCATCACTGATAAACTTCACTCCAAGGATTTCACTTGCCGACCACCCACCCGGTGGTCTTTTTTTAGGCCACATCGTCACGCTTGAAGTCGGAGGGAATCATGATCGGAGGCTCGGGAGCAAC
>JBCBJE010000676.1:0-3621 GCA_038523735.1 Cyanobacteria bacterium J06626_18
AAAAGAAGAAACCTGTATCTGTTTACACGGCACTAAAGACTAATGCCTTCGTCAGGAAAGAGCATTTCTCACAGAGATAGCTCTGTGCATTTCGGTCAGGTACATTTCGTTCGTGTCCGGGGAACAGGGAACAGGGAACAGGAAATACTGCTCGAATTGATTGCAGGTTGCCTATATATAGCGGTGTGCAGGTTGGTCAAGTACACCTCAGACCTTAACCCTAGACCCTGCCTCAACCGGGATGTACTGCATCAGTTCGCACACCGCTGTAGGTGTCGAATGGGTACTTTGCTTTGTGCTTTCGAGCGATCGCCACAAGGGACTGCTATATACCTGGTTGACTGACAAAACTTAGTCTGCTGGATATCGGTAGGTTCGGACAGTGAACTCGATTTAGTAAAGTCGCTTGCGATGTTGCTTCCTGGAGGCGATGGCCGGTTGCGGATCCCGATGGCCCGTAAAGCCGACCTGTTGAATCAGCTGCCATCCAGACGATAGGGCCGTTTTGACCCAGTCCCAGCCAATGCGGAAATAGCTGTTGCCGCGAAACCAATGGGGGTCCACCCACCGCCTGCGCCCCGTGGCCACCACCTCCAGCCCCTGAGCGGTGACATAGAGAGTGGCCACCGCCAGGATAAACCACAGCCGGGAGAGAGCACAGACGGAGCGCACCTCCGATTTCTGGACGTTCCAGCCGTTGGACTGGTCATCGAGAAATTTTCCTCAGTCCGCCAGCGGCAATGCCACCATAAATGCACAGGCTTCAAAATTCCCAGTTATTGGGCTCGCGGGACTGCAAGCTTTGGTGCAGGTAGTCGCAAAAATAGAGGCAGACACCCAATCTCTAGGAGAAGAACCGTCATGTCAGACAGAGCCAAGTCCCCCCGTCTACTTGCCTAAGCCTCAACCATCTGTGGCTGAGCCTGCCCCCATTGAACCGCCAACGGTTAGTGAGTGTCTTGAGTCAAATGCTGGAAAACCAGATGACGGCTCAATCTCAACAGGAGCGGGCAGATGAGCGATAATCCAGTAACCGCCCCAGGAGTCTCAGAGAAAATTCGGCCTCACCACCTCGACCGATTGGCCATTGTCTATGTGCGCCAGTCAACCCTCCAGCAAGTGATGGACCATCAGGAATCAACCCGCCGGCAGTATGGTCTGAGTCAGCGGGCAGAATCCCTCGGTTGGCAGCAAGACCGGATCATAACCATTGATGATGACCTGGGTAAATCGGGTAGCACTGTAGAAGGGCGACTGGGCTTTCAACGCTTGGTGAGTGAGGTCGGTCTGAACCATGTCGGTCTCATCCTGGGGATTGAGATGTCGCGCCTAGCGTGGTGCTCTAAAGATTGGCATCAACTGCTAGAAATTTGTGCCTTGTTCAATACGCTGATAGCAGATCTCGATGGTATCTACGACCCAAGTCACTACAATGACCGACTATTGCTGGGTTTGAAGGGGACCATGAGTGAGGCCGAGCTACATATCCTTAAGCAACGGATGGGGCAGGGGAAGCTCAATAAAGCAAAGCGAGGAGAGCTAGGGTTTCACGTGCCGATTGGGTATGTTCGTCGCCCGTCTGGAGAGATTCGACTCGACCCAGATGAGCAAGCGCAGCAGGTGGTTCGACTAATCTTTCGTAAATTCGACGAGTTGGGTAGTCTGGCCGCTGTCCTGCAATATTTGGTGAGACACCAGATCCAAATTGGCGTGCGCGCCTATTCGGGAGTGAATAAGGGCGATCTAGATTGGCGACGCCCCAACCGAACGACCTTACAAAACATTCTCAAAAACCCAGCCTATGCTGGAGCCTACGCCTATGGACGCAGCCATCGGGATCCGCGTAAGCAGGTTGCGGGTCGTCCCCATACCGGTCATGTGGTTACCCCACGTGAACACTGGCAGGTGTTGATTCAAGATCACCACCCGGCCTATATCAGCTGGGAGCAGTACGAGGCACACCTAGCTCAGCTAAAAGCCAATCAGGCCCGTGCTGATGAACTGGGGTTGGCGCGTTATGGGACATCCTTGCTGTCCGGGCTCTTAATCTGTGGCCACTGTGGTAGCCTGATGACGGTTCAATATCATCGAGGGAAGCAGCACCGTTACATCTGCTGCCGTGAGGCGACCAACTACGGCGGCGAGATTTGCCAATGCCTCTCTGGCCAATGCTTGGATGAGTATGTATCGACCCAGGTTCTACACGCTTTGGAACCAGCAGCCGTTGAACTGTCATTGGCTGCCGCCCAACATCTGGCGCAGGAGCGAACAGAACTAGATCAACTGTGGCAGAAGCGTCTTGAACGTGCTGCTTACGAGGCTGAGCGAGCAGGTCGACACTACCGTTCCGTGGAACCTGAGAATCGGCTAGTCGCCCGACAACTGGCTCAGGAATGGGAAACTAAGCTCAAAGAGCAGCAGCAGCTTCAGGAAGCGTATCAGCGCTTTATTCACGAGCAACCCAAGACGTTATCAAATCAGGAACTCCAAGCTATTCGAGAACTTTCGCACGGCCTTCCGATGCTATGGAATGCTCAGGCAACCACTCAATCCCAGAAAAAGGAGATTATCCGTCAAGTCATTCAAACAATTTCAGTGACCGTTCATGGTCAGAGTGAGCAGGTTGACCTCACACTACAGTGGGTCGGGGGGTGGAGCTGTGACGCTCGAATTAGGCGGCCAGTGTCAAAGTGGCCCCAACTGAGCAACTATCCCCAATTATGTCAACGACTGAAGCAGTTGGCAGCGTCAGAGTTGAGCATTGATGACATCACTCAATGCTTGAACCAAGAAGGTTTTTATCCGCCCAAACGCCGAGATACCTTTAACTCCGAGGGGACTCGTGGGTTGATGCGGCGTTTAGGGCTGCTCCCTCCTGCCACGCAGAGAAATCAGACGTCTCTGGCTGAGCATGAGTGGTGGCTGAGGGACCTCGCCAGGACACTGGCCATGCCGTCAGTCACGCTCTATGATTGGGTTCGGAGGAGATGGGTTAGGGCCAGGCAAGAGCCTCAATACCCACATCACTGGATTATTTGGGCGGATGAGGCTGAATTGAATCGGCTCAGGCAACATCGTCAGCAGCCCATTGGCAACGTTTTACGCCAGCGATGGAAGGGCCAAGTCCCAGATATCGCAGTTGCACCAGCAGCTCCGGCGACTGAGTCGGTCTAGTCTTTTCGATAGGAGAGTCAATGATGTCAAAAGATACAGCGGTTAACCGGCCACTTCACTCTAAACATACCTATGACTATGGGGGCATTGAGGCTGACTTTTCTCGATATCGAACCTGAGGCCGTATTCCTCAAAAGTGTGTAGTGAGGTGGGTTCATCGCTGATAATGGCCCAAAACTCACCATTGATATTGTTGTAGCCGAAGGCGACATGAACCGGGCCAAACCATTCGCCCTTGTGGAGCTTGACGGTGTGGAAGCAAAGCGCTTCGCCGCGTTGGAGCCGAAAGTCCTTCAGTTGCCGCCACCCTTTCCCCGCCCGCCAAATCCACGTATCGCGCTTGAGCCGGATTCGGTAATGCCATCCGAGTTGGGTTGTCATCATCGTCATGGCATCGGTGTGAACAAAGCCACGGTCGGCCAGCAGAACCACTTTGACGCCCTTGGG
>JBCBJE010000677.1:0-3619 GCA_038523735.1 Cyanobacteria bacterium J06626_18
ATGTCAACTTCAAAATCGACAAAAACTCCTCATCATTGAGCCGATTAAAAATCAACTCCCTGCTTTAGGTCGATCCCCTTCTCGGCATAATGCTTGTGATTGAACACCTCTGAGTGAGTGCTTGCCAACTCAAAATAAGCCGGTGGATTCTTACAGCGCCCTGTAATGATGACTTCTGTATCGCGGGGTTTACGAAGGAGTGCCTGCACGATCGGTTCTTCCGGTAATAGTTCCAGGTCCACCGTCGGGTTTAGCTCATCCAGAATAATAGTTTTGTAGAAGCCCGAGGCGATCGCCATACCGGCAATTTCCCACCCCCGTTCGGCTTCTACATAGTCAATTTCCTGCTGCTGTCCGCGCCACACGATCGCATCGCGTCCACAACGCTGATGGTCAACTAAATTGGGATAGCTCTTACGGAGGGCGGCGATCGCGGCATCTTCGGTATAGCCTTGGCCACCCTTTAGCCACTGCATAATCAGAACGCGGTGCGACTTATCCTGGCTGATGCCTTTACCAATTGCCTGCAATGCTTTGCCCAGAGCGCTAGTCGATTTTCCCTTACCGTCGCCCGTGTAAATCTCGACCCCTTCAATACCCGGAAAATCGGCGTCTTTACGAAAGCGTGGCTTCATTTCCGAGTGCAAATCAGCCACCTCGATCAACGGCGGTGGTGCAGCTCGCCCTGTTGCAATCACTTCCAAATGCTCAGGCTTTTGTTTAAGGGTGCGTACGACCTCGTCAACCGATAGCAGCCCCAAATCCAGAACTGGATTGATTTCATCCAGCACCACAACAGAATAGAGTCCCGATGCGATCGCCCCCTTGGCGACATCCCACCCCCGCTGCGCTTCTTGTTTATCAAATTTAGTAATACCATCAGGGCCAAAAAACTCGGCTCGTCCTGTCCGGACCTGATCAATCAAATGGGGAAACCCTCGCTGTAACGCCTCGATCGCAGCGTCTTCGTCGTATGTCCGCCCTGGCCCCTTTAAAAATCGCAACAAGAGTACCCGGCTCTCCATAAAATTCCGAATCCCCAAGCCAATGGAGCGTAACACAACCCCCAAAGCCACCTGCGACTTCCCTTTCCCCTCGCCATCATAGACGTGTATTTGCCCCGCCAGTCGTCCATTGTTGAGTTGTGCTGTGCGAATTCCGATCCCGGTTCTGGTCATGGGGTATTTTTTTTAGAAGCTCCGATTCAAGATTCTAGCGAAACCGCTGAAGAGGCGATACCCTATTCGCGTAGAAGGGTGGTGGGTAGGGGGTAGGGGGAGATAGGGAGAGGAAAATCCTGGAAGGGCGAGGCCTTGGACCTATATCGTTGCTGCCTATTGAGACTCTACGCTTCAAGTGCCTTGCCTAACTCCACCAACGACTAACCATCAACCAAGAACCATTAACTACCAACGAGAAACCAAGAACGAATAGCCAAAACCAATGCCTTTTTCCCTATTCCTAAACGAAACCGCGATATTTCCCCTCAGAGCAGTTGTTTTCCAGGTACTACTGCTGTTGGTGGCGATCGCGATTGAGGCGGCGATGCTGCGGCGACAGTTACGGTTAGGGTTTCAGCCGAGTATTCGGTATGCAGCCAGCATCAATATTCTGACAGTGGTGGTTGGGTGGATTGTGTTTTTGGGGATAGAGCCGCTGTTGCCACCTTTTGCCGAAACGCAGATTATCAGCTACGTACTGTTTGGCCATTTTTACAACAACTCGGGTGAATCCATCGCTACCGGTATTGGAGCAGCCGTGGTCGCGGTAGGTCTGCTGGCGTTTTTTGTCAGTTTCTGGATTAAGGCAAAAGCATTGGAGTGGCTAACTTGGATATTAGGTGTCCCGATTGTGGAGCCTGTGGATCGGAGTAATCCCAATCGCATTCGATATGGGCGATCGCGGCCTGATCGAGTCACGACGCCGCCTCACTTGCTGGCAGTGCTGCGGGCCAACGCCTTCAGCTTCACCGTTATCTTGATATTGCTGCTGTTGCGGACTCGTCTTGGGTAGGGAACATGATTCAGATTCTCAGAGGTTTGTGGACGCGCATTGCCGATTTCCTTTTTCCAAAGGACTATTTTTCGTGGCAGACGGTCGTTTACCTGGGACTCTTTTCTTTAGTGATGTCCTGGGTGGCCCGGTTAGCTGAAGCCTCGGGGATCACGGAAAATCTGATTGCAACGGCTGGGTGGATTTTTTTCGCGCTTGGTATTGGTTGGTTCTTCGAAGATAAAAAAATCCGTCCGTTCGGCATTTCGCTGTCGCCTTGGGTTGCAGGTGCAATCGTATGCATCTACTTCTTCAATCTGTTGCCGTTCGGGACGTTTTCGATGGCCTTGATGGCTTGGCCTCTAGTCTCGGTGGCGATCGCGGCTATTCCCCAATTTCTAACCTGGGAATTCAGACCCAAAGTGCCCCGCCCTCCAGTCCGGCAGCAGCTAATTTTGATGCTGCTTATGGCGCTGTTGTTCAGCAGCTGGTTTCAATTTTATTTTCGCTTGCAATCTTGGTTTGAGGACTACCCGAGCCTTATCGCCGATGATTTTAACAATAGCGGATTTGTCTATCGCTTGGCAGGGCAGTCAGAAGACCGGGCTAAGGGTGTTTCGCTGTTAACCGCCACCAAAGTGGAGATCGAGCGTGCTCTCAACAACGCTCCCTGGCCCCATGTGGAACGATGGCTGTTAAATATCGATGCTCAACTATCGCAACTTGAACCGCAAGTTACCAATGCGTTGGATGGGTCTTTAGAAAGAGGACTGTGGCAACTCCGCGCCCGACGACCTCGCACACTAGAGGATGGCTACGCTCTCGATCTGTTGGCCGTGTGGTCAGGCCCCTCTGCTGATCCGGAGGGTTATTACTTTGAAACAACTTGCACTGTTCATCCGCGATCGCGATCGACGCCTGATAATAGCAACAATCCTAATGACGACAATTCATCGGCCACCTCTACGCGCATCATTCAAACCACTCAAATGGCTGAGGTGAACTGTGGCCTTGCAATCCCCAAACGCTCTGGCAAACCAGATCTCACACTCTCGTAATACCCCGTGTCGTAATGTACCGTATGAACACGGCAGCTCGAGAGTAGTGGGGAAGTCATGGGTAAAAGGAAAAGGGTGAAGGGTAAGAGGGCAGAAGAACCTTGAACCAATTAGCAAGTACCAATCATCAACCATCTACGAACAGCCATTAACCATTAACCATTAACCATCCAAAATCCAAAATCCAAAATTGATATTTAGTCATGAGTTTGTCACGTGTTTGGGTCATTGCCAGCAACGTCTTCAAAGAAGTTATTCGTGATCGTGTCCTGTATCTCATCGTGCTATACGCGGTCCTGCTATTTGCTGTTTCGGGGCTGCTCCCCGAAGTGGCTGCGGGTGCCCAAGACAAAATCACCCTCGATTTAGGCCTTGCTGGTATTCACCTATTAGGGCTTATCGTGACCGTCTTCGTGGGTACCAGCCTCATCAACAAAGAAATTGAAAAGCGCACGGTTTTAGTGCTGATTGCCAAACCTGTCAGCCGTCTAGAGTTCATCATTGGCAAACACTTGGGGTTATCGGCAGTTTTAGCCGTTTTAATGGTTTTGTTAACTGCAATCTATCTG
>JBCBJE010000678.1:0-3613 GCA_038523735.1 Cyanobacteria bacterium J06626_18
GGCAGTTGAACGGTCAAAGAGCAATAAAAAGTTCGCTAGACGATCATGTCATCGTTGCTACTCAAGATGCCTCTGTCAGCAGACGAATCAACAAATTGATAAGGGAATTTGCGATCACAGCACAGCACACTTATGAAGATGAAGCTATTATCAGTGCAGATGATAGGCTCAGCAGCGCATTATGAGCGCAGATGTCCTACGGTATTCTCCCGGGATTGTCTGATTGAGCTGTGTGGCTGGGGTAAGCTAATCTTTTGTCTAAACCAGTCACTGCCACTACCTTATTAAAACTCTCAAGTACGGTATGCATCCGCTATGACGAACTCCTCACAGCGTCGCGCTCTTGTTCTTCAACGCAGCTTTTCACCCTTTGGGAACAAGCTGATACAGGCAGGCTATGTCGATGGTGAACAGATGCAGCAGGCTTTGGCCGAAAGCCGTCGTTCAGGGCGGGCTTTAACTGATGTGCTGGAATCTTTGACGGGCCAGCAGTTGTCACCTGAGCTACTACGGCAGTATAAGAAGCAGCAGCTGTTTGAACTCAAAATCTTGTACGGTGTTGAGTCTCTGGATCCTGAGCTGGATTCCATTTCCAACACCCAAATGGGAAAACTCATTGATACCCTGATTCCCGTAGACATTTGTCGTCGCCACCAGCTGGTTCCCCTATCGCGGGAAGACGAGGGCGTTCCGTCGGTGCTGATTGCCATGGTTGATCCTGAGAACCTGGAAGCTCAGGATGACCTGAATCGGATTCTGCGGCAGCAGGAGCTGAAGCTGAGGCGCATGGTGATCACCGTTGAGGATTATCAGCGTCTAATGTCCGGGTATCTGGACGAGCGGGTGGCTCGTGAGAAGCAGCGTGACATGGAGAGCGCTGTGGATGTCCAGGGCACCTTGGAAGATCTGGATCTTGATGCGGCTGAACTGGAAGATGTTACTGAGGAAGAGGCTGACCTCAATGAGGCGTTGCAAGACGCCGATGCTGCTCCGGTTATCGCCCTGGTGAACAAGATTTTGGTGAAGGCGCTGCAAGAGGGCGTTTCTGACATTCACGTCGAGCCTCAGGAAGAATCTCTCCGGATTCGCTTTCGCCGTGATGGCGTATTGCGTGAAGCCTTCCAGCGATTTCCCAAGAAAATCGTGCCAGCGGTTACAGCCCGTTTCAAAATTATTGCTGAACTCGATATTGCTGAGCGTCGAATGCCTCAGGATGGCCGCATTCGGCGGATGTTTCAGGGCCGCAAAATTGATTTTCGTGTGAGTACCTTACCTAGCCGCTACGGCGAAAAAGTCGTACTGCGGATTCTGGATAACTCGTCGACGCAGCTTGGTATCGACAAGCTCATCACTGACCCTGAAACCCTGGAAATCGTCCGTGAAATGGCTTCCCGCCCTTATGGGTTGATTTTGGTAACCGGTCCGACAGGTTCTGGTAAAACGACAACGCTTTATTCCTTGTTATCCGAACGGAATGACCCTGGAATCAACATCAGCACTGCAGAGGATCCGATTGAGTATGCCCTGGCAGGCATTACTCAGGTTCAGGTTATCCGTGAGAAGGGAATGGACTTCCCTTCCATTCTGCGCGCTTTTTTGAGACAAGATCCAGATGTCATTCTGGTGGGTGAGACCCGTGACCCTGAGACGGCTAAAACTGCGATTGAAGCAGCGCTGACGGGGCACCTCGTTTTGACGACCCTGCATACAAACGACGCGGCGGGCGCGATCGCACGTTTGGAAGAGATGGGCATGGAACTTTTCCAGGTTTCCAGCTCTCTAATTGGCGTTTTGGCCCAACGCCTCGTGCGCCGTGTTTGTGCTGACTGCCGCGTTCCCTACGAGCCTAACCCCGAAGAACTCGCACGCTTTGGGCTGACGACAACGAGTGACGCGGAACTAACATTTTTTAGGGCCAACACCATTCCCAATGACCAGCTAGAGGCAGCCCGTTCCGCGGGTACTCTATGCGGTACTTGTCAAGGATCCGGCTACAAGGGACGGGTGGGTGTTTATGAAGTGATGCGGATAACCGAGACATTGCAAAAGATGATCTCGGATGGTGCCCCCACCGAACAGGTGAAAGAAGCGGCTGTGGATGAAGGCATGAAAACACTTCTGGCCTACAGCCTGAATCTGGTTCGCCAAGGTTACACCACCCTAGATGAGGTCGAACGAGTGACCTTTACAGACACCGGTCTGGAAGCTGAACTCAAAGCCAAACGTAAGAGTTCCCTGTTATGTGCGACTTGCAGTGCTGAATTGAAGCAAGAGTGGTTAGACTGCCCTTACTGTTTGACGCCTCGCTTCCAGCACTAATCTGGACTTGGGCACGCGCTAAATAGATTCGACGGTATGCTTGCCGGACTAATAATTTTTCATACATGAGGTGACGCCATGGAAATGATGATTGAGGACTTAATGGAGGAAGTGATTGAACGAGGTGGCTCCGACTTGCACCTATCGGCTGGACTACCTCCGTACATTCGCATCAGTGGCACGCTGACGCCTACTGAACACGAACCGATGACGCCTGAGGCTTGCCAAAGGCTGATTTTCAGTATGTTGAATAACGGCCAGCGGAAGAATCTGGAGCAAAACTGGGAACTGGATTGTTCTTACGGTGTTAAGGGACTCGCCCGTTTCCGTGTAAATGTGTACAAGGACCGAGGAACTTACGCTGCGTGTTTGCGAGCTTTGAGTTCTAAGATCCCCAGTATGGATATTCTGGGATTGCCCGATATTGTCCGGGAACTCTCAGAGAAGCCTAGAGGATTGATTTTGGTCACAGGACCGACTGGGTCTGGTAAGTCCACGACGCTAGCGTCGATGATTAATGAAATTAATCACACCCGCCCGGAGCACATCCTGACGGTTGAGGACCCCATCGAATTCGTCTATGAGCCTGTTAAGAGCTTGATTCACCAGCGTCAAATTGGTGAGGACACTAAGAGCTTTGCAAACGCGCTGAGAGCGGCTCTGCGGGAAGATCCAGACGTTATTCTGGTGGGTGAGATGCGGGACTTAGAAACTATCTCGCTGGCCATTACTGCGGCTGAAACCGGTCACCTTGTCTTTGGTACGCTACACACGAGTTCGGCAGCCCAAACGATGGACCGTATGGTTGATGTGTTTCCGCCTGAGCAGCAGACCCAGGTTAGAGTCCAGATGTCTAACTCTTTAGTTGCAGTGTTGAGCCAAACACTCATACCCAAAGCAAATCCCAAACCTGGCGAGTTTGGACGGGTAATGGCTCAAGAGATTATGGTTGTGACGCCAGCCATTTCCAACCTGATTCGGGAAGGGAAGACGGCTCAAATCTATGGTGCAATCCAAACTGGTGGCCGGTTGGGAATGCAGACCCTAGAAAAAGCCTTGGCGGATCTCTACAAGACGAATATGATCAGCTTCGAATCGGCTATGTCCAAGACTTCCCGTCCTGAAGAACTGCAACGTTTGATCGGTGGTATGGCTGCCAATGCTGGCGGGGCTAAACAAGCAGTACCTGCAGGTAAGCGAAGATAACAACAGTCAGGGCTCGAGGTGTGCAATCTATTCAGGACACTTCGAGTCTTGTTTGCTAGCAGTTTTTTCTAGTCATCCGCTTTAGTCA
>JBCBJE010000679.1:0-3611 GCA_038523735.1 Cyanobacteria bacterium J06626_18
TCCGAAGCTGGGAGCGCGCGGAAGGGAATTTGGGTCAGAATTTTGGGTTCGATAAGAGACGTTTCACCGAATGCCTCGCTCGCCCTATGCATGATGCTAGGAGCAGGAATAGGAAAGCGTTGAAGGTACTAATTAGAAGGTAGAAACGGATTCCCTATTAATGTGGAGAATCAGAAAAACATCTGGCAAGAAGCAGTGCATTGACAGCGGTGTCGCAGCGAAGTTGGAGGCCGCTTATTCACAGTCATTCGCAATAGTATCGTTCGTTACCGAGTGAGTCAAACCCTAGGGGGCAGGTTTCTATCAGGGGACGGGTTGCTTCTGGAATGATTCACGCACGTGAACTTTAAACCCAAGCAACCCGTCTCCTTAGCGCCCCAGACAGGCTAGGCGGCGATCGCCTCCCGTTCTTCCATCAAGGCGGTGAAGTACACATCATTTAAGTCGGGTTCAGCAAGCTGAAAATCGGGGCTGGGTTGATGGTCGCTCAGCACGCGCACCCAGCGAATTCCCCGCTCCATGCGAGCGGTAATGACAGTCCAGTTGGCATCCATATCGCCGGCGGCGGCTTCACGCATCCACACGCGCCCACGCAAACGCTCCATTAGGGCAGCAGGACTCCCCTGACGCACAATCTGGCCCCGGTTGAGGATCGCCATCTTGGCACACAGTTCGGCCACGTCTTCCACGATATGCGTCGAGAGCAGCAGGACCCGATCTTCACTAATCGCCGCCAGCAGATTCTGAAAGCGAATGCGCTCGGCGGGGTCCAAACCGGCTGTCGGCTCATCCACAATCACGAGCCGAGGCGACCCGAGCAACGCCTGGGCAATGCCAAATCGCTGCCGCATACCGCCCGAAAAGGTTCCCAGCTTCTGATGCCGTTGGTCATACAAGTTCACCAACTGCAACTGCTCCGCCACAATTCCTTGCCGCTCTTTAGCATTTACAAAACCCTTGAAAACCGCCAGCTGATCGAGCAGTTCCATAGCTGAAACCTGCGGATACACACCAAAATCCTGTGGCAAATAGCCCAAGCGACGACGAGCCCGCTGGGGATTTTGAAGCAAATCAACACCCTCCAGCGTTATAGAGCCACTATCCGCATCCTGCAGCGTTGCCAGGGTCCGCATTAAAGAAGATTTGCCCGCACCATTAGGCCCCAGCAAACCAAAAATCCCGCGGGGGATTTTCAGAGCGATATCGCGTAGCGCCTGGATGCCATTGCCGTAAGTCTTATTCAGTCCTTGGATGACTAACATAAAGGACAACTAATGAGATTCATTTCCATCAGTCACTATAAAGTATCAGCCACTTCCCCAGCGATATTGTCGCTAAATCTTAGGAGTTATCAATGAGCACAGCAGATTACGAAATCCGGCTGGCGCTTCCAGATGACGTCGCCATGCTGCCGCCGGTTGAGCAAGTGGCAGCGAGCTTGTTCAAACCTTATCTGGAGACAACGGGACTGACTGAGGATAGTTTGAATCAGGTGACTGCGATCGCCGACAGATCTGCGCGTCGCTATGAAGTGCTCAGTAAGATAAGAGCGAGGCTTTAAGCTCACGAAGTTGGAGGCACCCCAAAATGGTACAGGCGAAGCCTGAAATATTAACGCTGGAGGAGTTTTTAAAGCTGCCAGAAACCGAGCCTGCCAGTGAGTACATTAACGGTCAAATCATTCCAAAACCCATGCCTCAGGGAAAGCATAGCCGTATTCAAGGAGAACTCCTAGCCGCTATCAACAGTGTCGCGAGGTCACAAAAAACCGCCTGTGCCTTTCCCGAGCTGCGCTGTACGTTTGGAGGACGTTCAACGGTACCTGATATAGCCGTCTTTCTACGGAATCGCATTCCTTGTGATGAGAATGGCGAAGTTGCCAATGTCTTTTCCCTGGCACCGGATTGGACAATTGAAATCTTATCCCCTGGCCAAAGCCACACCAAAGTCACCAAAAATATTCTGCACTGTTTGAAGCATGATACTCAGATGGGATGGCTGATCGATCCGGACGAAAGAACCCTCTTTGTCTATCGACCTAAACAGGAAATTGAAGTCTTTGATGAGCCAGATACGTTGCTTCCAATGCCATCGTTTGCAAGCGAACTGAAACTAAGTGTCGAAGCGTTGTTTGCCTGGTTAGTGTTCCGCTAGGTCTCAATTGTGCTGCCCATAAGCACTTAGCAGCAACCCTGAAAACTAACCAGTCTGGCGTTATCAATTGGCTTTGCTGCATCAAGCCAATGAGTTTACGTTTACGACCGTGGGTGTCGATCAGTTTTTGGCGATAGTGGGACCAGTCGGCAGTTTTCTCTAACACCTCATGAGCGGCCTTGACTCGTTTGAGCCAGTTAACTACATGGTGGCGAAAAATATCAACCTGAGCCTGTTCTTTACCCCAATCCCGAGCGGTTCGTAAGTATTGCAGTAACTCTTCTCGAATCGTTGGCCAGTCTATTGCCGCCAGTTCCTCAGGCTTGCGATAATCCTTGAAAGACGGCTGAGCCTTGAAGGCTATGATACGAACTTCCAGGGCTGCAGCCTGATCGCCCATGCCTTCTGCTAAATCACTCGTCCAAACCCCAAATTCAAAGGCTGCATACGGATTGTTGTTGTCCAACCGGAGTCCTTGCAGCGCAATTTGCAGGGCCTGAGGCAGCTGGTCTTGCGATCGCAGGATCGCAGCTAGAGCCTTTGCTTCCGTCAACGTTGTCATCTGGTTTTGCGCGACGGCCATCACCTGTTCGAGTCGCCCCAGCTGCCCCAGCATCGTCATATACGCCTGAATCTGCCCCTCGGCCTTTGCCAGATGCAGATAGTCTTCATATCGTTCTTTTCGGGCTAAAATTTTCAGCCGAATTTGGCTAAACTCACCCGCCCAATCAGGCGCTTCACCAGACCAAGCACCCCGTTCTGCAATCCCGCCTTGAAATACCTTGATGAGCGGCGGATAGTCCCACCCCTGGCGTAGCGCTTCGAGCGACATCGCCAAGCTGGTCAGCTGATCCTGCCAGATTTCAAATCTTTCTTGCCACTCTAAGGCCTCATCCTCGATCAACTCAGCACTCAAAATGACCTCGGTCCAAGCAGCATCGAAATCTAGATCAACATCCTCAGGTGTCAGCCTACAAAAGTCATCAATTTCATCCCAGTTTTCGAGACAGCCTTCGGTAATGCCTTGCAGCGCGACCATGGCATTCGGCGTATCCCCCTGTTCCAAAAAATCAAGCGCCGTTTCCATCAGGTCACCCATGTCGAAAGCAATATCGTCATCATCGCGACCATACTCCCAATCGCGGACAGCACTTCGCAGAATCTCCTTGGCGCGTCGTTTGAAAGGAGCCGGATCGACGCTCGTTTTACGCTTGGGGGACGAGACTTTGGTAGCAAATGGCTCCGGTTGGGCCAAGCGGTTAACGTACCTATCAACGGACTCAAGCAAACCCGGATTTTCATCTATGAGATTTTGCACAAGTCCTTGGGTTTGCGGCTCTTCCGGATTCAGGTTGAAAATCGTATAATAGAATACTTTCTCAGGGAGCTGTACTAATGGACTTTCATCTCGATAGGTTACTCAATTTCCCTAACATTACTGTCGAAAGTTGTATTCA
>JBCBJE010000680.1:0-3604 GCA_038523735.1 Cyanobacteria bacterium J06626_18
CAACAATCTTGAAATCTGGGTTGAGACTCAGAGCCAGCCCTTCTTGGGTGACCAGCGATCGAATAATCAACGCAAACTTAGACGGCACCCGGAAGGGATATTCATACATCAACTCCGAGAAGCTATCGGTAATCGTCTTGAAGTTGAAGTCTCGGACTTTAGCTCCCAGAGCACCACCCAGGACTGCCTCCAGTGCTGGAATGATAGGCGTGATGTCGGTTTCAGGTGTAAGGAACCCAAGGCTAACGAAGTCCTGAGCTAAGCGAGAATAGTCTTGATTGATGAGATGGACCACCGCACTGACCAAGGTTTCTTTTGTCTCTTGGCGCAGCTGATCCATCATGCCGAAGTCAATGTAGGCCATGCGCCCATCGGCCATGGCAAACAGATTGCCAGGGTGCGGATCAGCATGAAAGAAGCCGAATTCTAAGAGCTGCTGCAGGCCCGAAGTGACGCCAATTTCAATCAGTGCGTTCGTATCAAGACCAGCTTCCTGGAGGCGTTCTGTATCAGTTAGCTTGAAGCCGTTGATCCATTCCAGGGTGAGCACATGCAGCGTACTGTAGCGCCAGTAGATAGCAGGAACCTTAACCCGAGGGTCGTTCTGAAAATTCGCTGCGAACAGTTCAGCGTTACGCCCCTCATTTAGATAGTCAATTTCTTCAAAGAGCTTGGCGCCAAACTCATCCACAATCATCGTCAGGTCGTGCCCTAAGTTTAGGGGCAGGAAGCGCCCAAACCACTTGGAAGCCCGCCGCATTAGGTAAAGGTCACAGGTGATGACGGGGATAAGGTTAGGCCGTTGGATCTTGACGGCTACTTCCTCACCACTGTAAAGACGGGCCCGATAGACCTGACCTAAGCTCGCAGCGGCAACTGGTTCGGGTGAGATGAAGCTGTAAATTTCTTCTGGTGTGAGTCCGAGTTCCTGCTCCAAAATTGCCATAGCAACGGGAGTCGGAAAGGGCGGCAGCTGATCCTGAAGCTTAGTGAGTTCCTCAAGGAAGTCTTTGCGGACGAGGTCGGGGCGAGTGGAGAGTGCCTGACCGACTTTGATAAAGGTGGGGCCTAGGCGAGTTAGCAGCGTTCTGAGCTGACTTGCCCGACGATATTTGTTTTTCTCTTCTTGGTTGAACCAGCGATCGCTCAACAACCCCAGAACAAAACCGCCTAGCCACCAAAGCACTTGGATGGAGCGCCACAGCACTCGCCAAGGGCGTCTGCCGTAGTATCTCGCGATGGCGATGGGGTCATAAGTCCGAAGCTGAAGCACCTGATCCTGCATTACAAAACACCTCATTACCGCTTGGAGAACACACAATTCAAAGAGGTTAAGCCACTACAATCAGATGTAGGTAGCCCAACACTCAAAAGACGCTGCATGTTCACACCTCATGACGCCGTACTTTAATCCCTAGACAAAATCAGGTGTAATTTAGCGCCCTTTACAATAGTATAGAAAACTACAGTAAAACACTCCATCGCTTAAAGAGTTGTTAAGCATTTATTCTTATTTGCTTTCCATTGATAGCTGTACATGCAGCAGTTTTTGGTTTGATGAGATACTTCCTCAGGGGGGACGATGTGAGGCTTGTGGCTTCTAGGGGTAGCGCTTCTATGACACCCCACCCCATGAAGCATATTTTTTTAAGGAAGCTATCTTTGTCGAGTGAGTTTTGAGGGGCAAGGTTCCTGTGAGGACGTAGCAAGTTTTATGACAGCAGCATCACTATGACTTAAAGGGACCGCTACGAAACCATGATTGAACTTGATGTACCGCAGCTGGTGCTGGCGTTAGGTCTAATGGTGGGGGCGATCGCGTTGGCCCGCTGGCAGCGGCTGGGATTGGAGTGGACGCTGCTAATCGCAACCGCTCGTACCGTGTTTCAGTTGCTGGCGGTGGGGGTTGTCCTCGCTGTCGTGTTTGAACTGCAGAACCCTTGGGGCGTTTTGGTGGTGCTGTTGGTGATGCTGGCAGTCGCGACCATCGTGGCACGTAACCGAATTGGGAAAGAACTCAAGCAGATATTGCCCATAGTCAGCGGTACGCTGCTGACTAGCACGGCACTAACGATGATTTACACCAACAGTGTGGTCATTCGCCCCGAGATATGGTACGAGCCTCGCTACGTCATTCCGCTCACTGGAATTGTTTTGGGTAATTGTATGAACGCGGCTTCTATTGCCGGCGATCGCCTTGTAAGCAGTCTCAAAAGCCATCAGGTTGAAATTGAGACCCACTTAAGTTTGGGCGCAACTCCCGATCAGGCGATCGCGATATACCGCAAAGGAGCCATTAAAGCCGGACTCATCCCTACCCTCAATTCCATGATGGTGGTTGGCATTGTCAAGCTACCAGGTATTATCACTGGTCAACTGCTGGGTGGAGCCGATCCTCTCAACGCCGCTGCCTATCAAATTCTCGTGATGTTTATGCTGGCCTTCGCTGACCTGCTGACGTCAGTGCTAATTACCGCTGGGCTCCGTCGTCGCTTCTTCAATGCCGCCATGCAGTTTGTGGCACCTTAAGAAGGTTGGTGGGTCGTGGGTGATGGGTAGTGGTTGGTGAATGATAGATAGTCAAAGGTGCTAAGTGACATCCTACTTTCAAGGTACCGTAGAGGTTCACAGTCATAATCCCCTACTTTCTACAACAACGCCCCTCCCGTGCCCTGAAACATGACCCAAGACAGAAAGAAGTTGCTGATGAAGATGGCCAGTAGCGCAGTTACGACGGCGGTGGTGGTGGATTGGCCGACACCTTTGGCTCCTCCAGTGGTAGTGAGGCCCCAACTGGATCCAATTACGGCGATCAGAATGCCAAACACGAAGGCTTTGATGAGGGAACTGACGAGATCCCAGATGCTCAAAAAGTTTTGGGCCGAGTTGACGAACACGGTTTGCGAGATGCCATAGAGGTTGGTGGCAATGATGAGGCCCCCTGTCATGCCGGTCAGAAAAGACAGCAGGCTGAGCACGGGCAGCATGAGCGCGCAGGCCAGCACACGAGGAATAACTAGGTAATCAATCGGGTCAGTTTTAAGAATTTGGAGGGCGTCGATCTGCTCAGTGACTTTCATGGTGCCAATTTCAGCAGCGAAGGCGGACCCAACCCGCCCAGCCAGAATGACAGCTGTTAGCACTGGGGCTAATTCCCGTGCCAGGGTTAGGGCTAAAACGCCACCCACGGCAGTGCCTGCCCCAAAGTTGATAAATTCACGGGTCACCTGAATTGTGAACACCATGCCCACAAAGCTAGCGGTTAGGAGGGCAATCAGCAGTGACTCTGGCCCTACAGCTGCCATTTGCTCCAGGGTATTGCGGCGATGAACCGGTCGGGAGATGAGCCTGAGGACAACCTGCCCACCCAACATGACCGCTGCAAACAAACGACGACTCCACTGTTGGAGACTGGAAGATTCAACCGCCTGGGTCAAGGGAACACCTCTTAAGTACTGACAGGGGGACCGCGATCAGCTGCAGCGTTGAAAAGCATCGCCATTCATACAACACTATGTCATTGTCACAGACACAATTCAGCCAACGCTCAGATTTCAGCCTCATTATATAGAAGCGTCTTCTTTAGAGAGAATCCAGGAGTCTG
>JBCBJE010000681.1:0-3603 GCA_038523735.1 Cyanobacteria bacterium J06626_18
CCTAGCCAGACATATTGGAATATGTCTGGCTAGGAATGGACCCGGAAGATAAAGACATCTGGAACCTCTTCATCCTCTCAGTCACCTGTATTTTTTGGCCTATCTCAATCCCTTTATGCTATCTGGAGTTGATATCTAGGTCCTGAAGCCTTGCAAAGCATCACTGCGGTGGACACCGATTTCCTATCAACTTTTAGCGCGTCAGCATTGGCAGCAGTAGCGTAACGAAGTAATACACAATCGGCGCAGTGAAGACGTAGCTGTCGGTGCGATCGAGAATGCCGCCGTGTCCGGGGATTAATTGTCCTGAGTCTTTGACACCCGCATCGCGTTTCATCAGGGATTCGGTCAAATCGCCCAGCAAACTGCTGATCCCGATCAGGGCTCCCAAGGCACTGCCAGATACTGCCCAGAAGGGCCATGCGAGTAGAGCCGCCCCTACAACAGCCACCAGGATGCTGGCCACTATGCCAGAAACAGCTCCTTCCACAGTCTTTTTCGGACTGATATTAGATAGAGGAGTACGTCCTAGCGATCGCCCCACCAGATAAGCACCAATATCGGCTGCACAGATACAGGCAAAGGCAAGCAATGTAGCAGTGAACCCAGTCGGTAAGGTCTCGATGTCGATTGGCCAACTAGGCCAGAATCCTTGGAGCGGCAGGGAACTAGTTGCCTCTAAATCGCGCAGGCGAATCCAGTAGCTGGGTAAGTAGCCACCATAGAAAAGACCCAGAATCGAGGCTGCAACATCAGCTATGGTTGCAAATTTGGGTTGAAAGAGCAGATAAAAGCAGATAAAAGTGCCCCCCAATGGCAATACGGCATCCACCAGCGAGGGAGCAATGTGGGCACAGACCAGCAGCAGTTGGCTCACGACGAACGTGGTTTTAGCAGCGGGTAAAATGCCTTTGGCGTGTACAAGCTGAAAAATCTCACGCTGGCCCAAGAAAACAATCACTCCAAAGGCTAGGGTGAAGTACCATCCCCCTAAAACAACAATCAAAAAGGCTACTAAGAGCGCAACTAGGGCGCTGACCGTTCGAGTCAAGGGCATTGGTGGGAGAGTGGGAGCACTGTTTTAGTGTTTAGAGTTGCGTGTTTGAAGCTTCTGGGTGGCTGCCTCATTAGTCGGATGCAGACGGCAAGAATCCACACCGCACTACCTTCAACCTAATCATAGTGAGGTGATTAGTAAAGTAACCGTTGACAGAGATTGGGAGAGAACCCACATTGCTCCTCTAAGACCCAGAGTGTTCAGACCAAACTATCCTAGCTTCGACAGCCTGAGCAATGATGAACGACGGATGATAGCAAGGAGCATGAACAAGCGATCGCTTTGCGTGAGTCGCGATACAATACATTCGTTCTAAAGCAGAAAAACCGAAGGCCCTATGCCGGTCAGCCCTGTTCAGATTCGCGCTGCCTTAGAAGACAAGCGTGATGCTCTCTCTAATTTTGACCAGACCCTAGCGTCCGATCTAAAAAACTATCGCAGTGCTTGGCGCGGTCTCACGCAGCTTTCTCTCACCGAAGCAAACCGCCGCCTGCCACGCTCCGGCATGATTGGCGCTCGCTTTCTGGAGCCCTTCGAAGCCGTTACGAAGGGGGTGGTTCCGGGCCAGCGCAACTGGGCCAATCGGGAAGAGAGCCTGACTTGGGTCCGGGAGCAACTTTCTGGCGTGACCACGTTTGCTGTGGACGGTTCCCAGATTTTCCCCAGTAAGGATGTGTCGCTGCCGGTTGCACTGGTGCAAATTGGTTGGTTTGAAAACTGCCATACCGACGATGGGCAATACCAAAAAGATATTGCTCTAGACATCTTGACCCCAGAAGATCTCAAGATTCAGCGTACTGGTGAACCGGTGGATCGACGGGTGAATATGCGCCGCTTTGAGATGGAAACCCAGCGGCTGATTAGCTACATGCAGACTTGCACCCACCCTGAGAGAACACTCGCCCTATTTGATGGTTCATTGGTAGTCACTTTTGCTGATGCGTTCGATCCTGAGGGACAAAGGGCTTATGTCAGCGCGATGGTGAAGCTATTGGAGGCCAGCCAGACCTACCGGGTGCCGCTGGTAGGCTACATCGACAATTCTTCGGCTCGGGATCTGACAACGCTGCTTCAACATGCCGACTCCAACCTCAACCCCGTTGAAACAATCCACGATGCTCAGATACTCAAGAGCCTGATGAAATGGGGCGATCGCACGCCACTCCTGCGCTGCGATCGTGAGGGCATTCTCGATCAATATGGCAATCAAAAGGATCAGGTCATCTTCACCTATCTGCAAACAACCCGCGATCGCCCCCCAGCTCGGATTGAAATGCCCCACTGGCTCTGGAAAGCTGGACTGTCCGAAGCCGTCATCAACTGGGTCAAGGCCGAAGTTATCATCGGCGGTGGTTATCCTTACGCGATCGAAACAGCTGACCAAACTGCTGTTCTACAGGCACCTGATCGGCAGCTCTTCTATCGCATCCTGCAAGAATGGGCGGGTCGTGAAAAGCTCAACATTCAGTTTTCTAGAAAGCTCGTGAGCAAAATGAGGCGTCGGTAGGGGCTATCAGACCTTCTACGATCGTTGAATTAAGAAATCGCTGAATTCTCCACTAGCGTCACTGTAGGTGGGCTCCAATTGCGTCACTGCTGCTGCAGGAGGCCCCTCTTTGGCCCATTCCATCAGCTGTTCGAGTAGCTGCCGGGCTCCCTCAGCCATGATTTCGACAGTCCCGTTAGGCAAGTTCCTGACGTATCCAGCGAGACCGAGCTGAGTCGCTTGCAGGCGTGTGTGATACCGAAACCCGACCCCTTGCACCCGCCCGTGGACAATCATGTGAAGTCGCTCCATGCCTAACGCTGACCTGGGTAAAGAACTGGACGCATTTTAGGAGATTTGGGGTGGCTCTATGGCACACAAAAAAGAGCGCTGCATCTGCAGCGCTCTTCACTTCGAAAGCTAAGTCTAGCTCAGATAGCTAGGCTAGCCACTCTTCAACAGCCGCGTCCTTCGTATTGGTGCGGCGGTGTGGCGTCTCACGGTTGAACTTCATGTGAATAGCTCGATTCTGCTCCCCATCGGATGCGACTGCAAAGATGGGATAGTCAATCAAACCATCTTGGAAAGACATCTGGAAGCGGAAAGTACCATCAGGGTTGAGCTTGATGGGCTTGCCACCAATAGTCACCGTTGCGTCGGGCTCGGTCGCACCGTACACAATCAGCTCAGCGTCTGCCACCAACCAAAACTTGCGAGGGCGAATAGGCGGTGCCGAAGCAGAGAAACCCACACCCGACATGGTCAAACCAGACATCGTCAATAGTTCGCCCATGGTCTCGCCGCCCCACATGCCGACGCCCGAAGGGAACACATAGGAACTAACCGGCAACGCAAAGGAGCTGACAACGGAGGCAGGAACGTGCTGCATAGAACCGAACAAAGAACCCGCTACACGCTGAGCTTCGGAGGACTGAGCCATGCCGAAGATCTCCTCGTAAATTTCGTTGCTGTCGGCTCCGACCCGCTTACTGGGGTGCGTCAGAGTCATCAGCGTCTTGCCGCGCAGCTCCTGATCCCAGCCAACGGTCATAAAGTGATC
>JBCBJE010000682.1:0-3601 GCA_038523735.1 Cyanobacteria bacterium J06626_18
CCCCTTCCCACATCATCCAAGCAGCAGGATGCTCCGCCAGCATTGCTTCCAGTTCTGTCCACTGCTCTTCTTCAGGAAAGCTTTCGGGCTCCCACAGGACGCTTTGCAGATTGAGGCCGTAGCGCTCAGCAAAGTAGTCGTAGACGGGGTGGGATGCGACGAGAGGCTGATCTTGTTGGGGCGAAGCAGTAACGATGGTCTCGATCTGCTCGTCGATCGCGACTAGATCATCTTCCAATGCCTCAAAGTTGGCAGCGAAAACATCCGCCTGGTCGGGAAATTCGGCACTCAGGCGATCGCGAATCACCGCTGCCTGCTCAATGGCTAGCGTTGGGTCAACCCAAGTGGTGAAGGCAGTGCCTTCGTGGGAGTGTTCGCCTTCGGGGCCATGCTGGTGGGTGACGGTTTCTTTGATGGCAATCCAGCGATCGCTGAAGGGTTCAGCGGTGTCCACAGTCTTAGTCTGAGGTAGGCTGGCAGTCTGCAGCCATTTTTCGTAGGTGGCTCCGTTCAGGATGATGAGATCCGCTTCTTGTAACTGAGCGAGCTCATCAGCAGTTGGCTCCCAAAAGGCGGGGTCGATATCACCGGGTACAGGTAGCTCGACCTGAATTTGCTCACCCCCAATGCGCTCAGCAAAGTACTGCAGCGGATAGTTAGCAACGTAGACGAGGGGCTGATCGGCTGCGGCTGTATCGCCAGGGCTAGCTTCATCTGTGTCGCTGGGGGTGTCTACGGCACTGACTGTATCCGTCGGCTGTTCAGAATCGGTATTTTCGGCCACCGGACCTGAGGAACAGCTAGCAATTAAGAGGGAGGTGGTGGCGATCGCGGCTAAAGAAGCTCGCAAATAAGATGGAATCTGGCTTTGAAAAATCATTGTGACATTCTCCTTAGAAGGCGGACAAGAGGCAGTACTTGCGAGTTAATGTGCTTCAAAGACTTATTGCTGCAGGGGTAAAAGGCGCTACCAATCGGATTTGGGGGGCTGTGAACGCTGTTTAGAACTGACTATGCAGCTGTTGATTAGCATTTGTTGGTCGTAAAATTCGATCTAAACGAACCGCTCCTACGGTAGGTACTACGGTGATACCGGTTTGGATTTAAAGGGTCTTTCATGGATGGGATATAGGGCATCTATGGGTTGATGTTGTTAGGAGAGCATGGTGCGAGTGATTTGATCTTTGAAGGTACTCATACCGGCAGTGATGACCACAGCACACCCACTGCTGACAACCAAGATAGTGGCGACTTCAGCGACGATAAGGCGGGCGATCATTCCGCGACTGCACCCGAGCTTGAAACTGGTTTCAATTTCGCGCTGTCGCAGTCGCAGAGAAAGGTTGAAAACTAGGAACAGCGCAATCAAGGTGGTCACGATCACCAGGATGAATACCAGATTCAAAATGCTGCGAATTTTGAAAATCTCCAGCAGGAGTTCTTCAATTACGGCAGTGGGGCGAATGATTTGGGTGCTGGCGTCCTCTGCTTCGTAACGTCCTCGTAGCAACGCTGCCGATTTATCATCTTGGGGTACCGCGATGACCGCCGTCAGAGGAAAAGTTTCGGTGGAGCCGTGGAAATGGAAGGAGGCGAGGTTGTCGGCTGTGATTTCGTTGTACTGCGGCAGAGCAGCGTTGGCAGTGACGGTGTTGTCATCGCGGTCTAGCACCACATCTTCATCTTCAGGATTGGCTAAGTCCTGATGGCCGTGACCCAAGCCTTGGATGACCCAGGTTGTTTTGACATCCACGAAAACGGCGCGATCGTCGGCTGTATAGGAGCGATCTAAAACGCCAACCACGTTCATCTTGAGCGGATAGGTGCCACCGAAATCAAAGACAGTTTCGGGTGAGGAAACCAAACTATCACCGGGTTTTAAGCCTAAGGTCGCGGCCACCTCGGCCCCTACGATCGCTTCCCCCAAAATACTAAAATTCCTGCCGTCTGCCACCTCTAAATCGCGCAGGTCCAGGTAATCCAACGAGGTGCCAATGATGGGAAAGTTGCGAGCTTGAAACAGGGTGTGTAAGGGAATCGAGGTCGCAAAGGTAGAGGCTTGGACTTCATTCGCCTCGGCCATGGTGATGGGTTGGGGGGGCACGGAAGCAAAGTACAGAGAGTTGATGGCTAAATCAAGATCGCTGCCCTTGGCACCCACAATTAGGGGAGTGGTCTCAGCCCGCGACATGAGTTCTTGCTCACTAGCTGAAAGCAGCAGATTGAGACTCAAAGGAAGCGCGCCAACCAGAGTGACACAAGCGATCAAGATTGTGGTGCGGAGCTTGTTAAAGCTCAAATATCGCCATGCTAAATAGAGGCTGGTGGTCATTGCACTCATACCATTTCCTCCTGGAGTTGCGAGATTTTATGTGGGGGCAGAGCTGATGTGACTCCACATAGCCGTCGCTGTTGTTGGGTTTCACGTTCCACCCAACCGACAGAAGACCGAAGGTAATTTCTTGAAATGAATATCTGATCGTAGGTTGGTGTCGAGGAACGAGACCCAACATCTCCCAAATATCCGTTTTGTTGGGTTTCACTTCGTTCTACCCAACCGCCAGAAGACTCTCTATGCTCATGCATAGTCTGCCGCTTATTCATCTTTTCGTACTCCTAGATGCACGTATCGCCTTACATTATTTCTCCTGATTCAGTCGCATCTTTATCGCCTTGCAGGCATCCCTGCTCCCCCTGCCTCCTCAGCTTCCTCCGCCTGCTTGACCCCAGCCCAGGCTTTCGACTTCTCTTCCACAGTTGCATCATTGGCAGTTGCAGTCATGGTCATAGCCGTTTTAAGGTCAATGACCTGATCAAAGCGATCGAGTAATTCGTAATCATGCGTGACCGCCAGCAGCGTCGCCTGATGTTCATCGACGTAGTTGAAGAGAATGTCGAGGATGCGTTGCTTATTGGCGGGATCAAGGTTACCAGTAGCTTCGTCGGCGAGGAGCACCTTGGGCTGAGGGAGGAGGGCACGGCAGATAGCAACACGCTGACGTTCGCCCTGGGAGAGGGCTTTCACCGATCGCTTCACCTTGTCGGCAATCCCTAACTGCTGAGCGAGTGCGATCGCCCGTTGCTTCACCTCGGTATCGAGCTTCAGCGCTGGATTGAGGCGATAGGGGTGGAGCATGTTATCGAGGACGTTGAGGTATTCCAGCAACTCAAAATCCTGGAAGACAAAGCCGATATGGGCGATGCGAAAGCGGCGGCGATCGCTATCGGATAGTTCATGAATGCGGGCATCGACGACCTGAATCTGGCCTGATAGCGGCGTACGGATGCCTGCAAGGAGATGGAGGACCGTCGTCTTGCCAGTACCGCTGGGGCCAATCATGGCCACTTTTTGGCCAGCGCTCACTGACAGCTGCGGCAATCGCAGGCGGAACTCGCCCCCATCGTATTGAAATTCGAGATCCGTGATTTGAATAATGGGCTGCGCGTTCATAACAACCGATGCTCATCAATGACGTCAATGCGTTTAATTTTCCAAACCGAGTCCACATAGGATAGGGTGACCGCTGCTACATAGAGGTTGTGGCGGTAGTGGGTGTGGCCAAAGTGACTCACGGATCCCCCCACACGCCACTCAGCTTGC
>JBCBJE010000683.1:0-3601 GCA_038523735.1 Cyanobacteria bacterium J06626_18
CGATACCCTTTAGGTCACAAAAGTGATTTTCCTCCATTTTCAGAAGACTATCGACTTCCTTATCAGTTATTTTGGCGGTGTCAACCATCGTTTCTAAGTGCTGGATTGAGTTGTTTTTTATGTACTCTAAAATTTGCAGATACATCTCCTGTAACCACAATCTAGCATCTATTAGTTTCTAGTCGATATCATGAACACGAGCTAACTTGACTTGACTGAATCTTGCTGATAATCTGCTGTATGAATAGCTGCCGACCTAGTAGCTAGTTCCGCCCAAAATTTAGCCGCGAAGGCGGGGTGCTACCAACACCCCAACCTTCGCTAACTCCACCAGACTGAGACTGCAGTCCGGCAGAGCTGTGCATAGTTTACAGCCACTCCGGTTTGCTAACGCTGGAGTGGCTAACTTTTGGGTCTTCCTCAACCTCAACAGGAGACCCCCTATGTGTACTCACCCCCAGCCCGGTAGCACCCCGCTACCGGCCGACTTCTCCCTGCTTCTCCCCAACGGCGGCACCATCCGCCACATCCTCCTCGGTACCCCCGCCGACATCCACCAAACCCGCCACCTGCTCCACAACCTCCGCTACGTCGAAGTCAGCCGGTGGAGCCCCCTCGTCCAGCTCACCAACCGGCAAGTCATCCTCACCGCCAACCAAGGCGAACAGATGAGCCTGCTTAACCGCCACCTATCCCGGTAGGCAGTATCGCCTGTGCGGTAAGCGGAGCCATGCCAGCCGCTTACCGCACGGGCTGGGCGAACGGGCGATCAGCGCCTCAGAATTGACCGAATTTGGCCGTCCTATAATTAAGCACAAGTAGCCAAGTCTCTACAGCAAGCACCATGCCCGCAATTACCGTCAACATCCCCGACCATCAGTTTCAGAAACTGCAAAAGCTCGCAGCCACCTACAACCTTTCGCCCGAAGCCTTACTCACAGCTAACCTAGAATCCTGGCTCAACCAACCCAACGCATTTACCGACGCCGCTGAGCGCGTGCTGAACAAAAATGCTGAGCTGTACAAGCGCTTAGCCTAATGCGTTACGTCACGCTGATAGAAGTTCTAGAACTCCATCGAATGATTGTTCAACGAACGGGCGGCGCGATGGGAATCCGGGATATTGGCCTACTAGAGAGCGCCATTGCACAGCCACGGATGTCATTCAATGGCGAACCGCTTTATCCTAGCGATGCTGAAAAGGCCGCCGCGCTGGGGCATGCCATCATCATGAATCACCCTTTTCTAGACGGAAACAAGCGGGTCGGTCATGCAGCAATGGAAACGTTTCTAATTTTGAACGGGCATCAGCTTAGCGCCGATATTGATGAACAAGAACGCATTGTTTTAGCGGTTGCGTCCGGAAGCTGTAGCCGTACCAACCTTGCGACCTGGCTATCACAGCATATTGTTCTGGCCTGACGTTTTGTAGAGAGATGCGATGGTCCTTGGGACCGGCTTAGCCATCGCATCCCTCTACAGGTCTTGGTGTCTAGAAAATAGAGCATGATTGCTTCGCGTCAGACAAGTGGCTCTCGCTCTTGAGGCAGTTCTTGCTCCTTGCGAGCCAAGGGTACACCTTGCCAAGCCCCAAATAAATCCAAAAACGCCTGAGACCACTGCCGCTTTGGTCGAGGCTGAGCCGTCTGATACACCACTAAAATTTCCACATCTTCATTGTGGTGATCTGGCAACCTTATCTGCACCAAGCCGTCCTCGCTGACCCGTGACGTTAATCGTAGTGTTTTCATTTTGGCTCCTTCAGGCAGTACATCTACTAGAAGACTACCTTGACTTTCTGCTATAGAAGGAATTTCCGGATAAGAGCGCGTAGCGCTTTACTCTATTTTCCTTAAGCCGCTGCAAACTCCGTATGCTGCCGCAGATGGGGCGGATGAAACGCCAGCACGATTTCATCCTTTCTGATACCCGCCTCCAGCAGCCCCGTCGCCACCCCATCCTCTGTCCAGTCTTCCTCGATCCAGACCTTGCCGCCCTTCAGGCGAACATGAACCTGCGTATTTTTGACCCGCTCATCCCGATTCCACCCCATCAGCATAATCAGGTAGTGTCCACGGTCCTCATCGTAGATCAGTGCACTCTCCGTCGGTAGATCCGACTTTTCGTTCAACGTCTGATAGTGCGTCAACACCGAGCGCACGGCCTGCTTCTGACTGTCTACTCTATCCATTGCTTGATCACCTGGTTAGTTGGATCAAAAACGATGGGTTGATTGCGTCGGACGATCATCTGCACCAGCTTTCGCTGAAAGTTGCTTTTGTAGGTTCCCCCAGCAACTGCCAAATACAGTTGAAATTGCGAATCCGTCTCTACCAGGAGATCTCTGTAGCCGATCCGAATGTTGAAAACACGGTATCGAACGTTCTGTAGCTTGATCCGAATGTTGAAAACACGATATTGAACCTTCCGGAAGCCGATTGCAACCTTCCAGAGGCCGATCTGAATGTTGAAACCCTTGAGAGCTTGACCCGGTAACGGTAGACCAATGTTAGGGTTGCGATCGCAAGCTCAGGCCAGGTGCGATCGCAACCGATAAACTAAGCTCAAGAAGGCAAAGCTAGAAAAACCCCATGAGCCGAACCTACGAAGCCCTGTATGAAGATGGCGAGGTCAAATGGTTAACCGACAAAAAGGCACGGGTAATCGTCACTATCCTTGAAGACCCGCCCACCGGGCTATCCCCTGCCGAGGAGCTAGCCCAGATCAAAACTCGCCTGCTGCAGCTCAAGCCCACCCTTCAGCAGCAGTACCACATTACCGAACTGGGCATCTTCGGCTCCTACGTCAAAGGTGAGCAAACCTTCTACAGCGATGTCGATATTCTGGTCAGCTTCGACCCCAGCTTTCGATTCGGCCTAGTGGCCTATGGGCAGATCGAAGACGCTATCAGCGACGTACTCGGCAAAAAGGTCGATCTGGTGATGAAAAAAGGGCTAAAGCCCCATATCGGTGAGCAAATCTTGAAAGAGGTCATCTACCTTTGGCAAAGCGAGATATCCGAGACTACCTCAGAGATATCCTCAATAGGCGATTCCATTTGTGTTTAAGCTGCCGAGGCCCCCTTTTCCCAAATCTGGGGGAGACCTACTCAAAGCCCCCAAATTTTGGGGGTTTGGGGGCTGTTACGAGCAGGTGATATATCCGATTGGCATGTTACCAATAACTGAGCTTACCTACTTACTATTGTGAGTATCCCAACCGCTTTAGCTTCCAAGTCTCAGCCCCATGGCGCAACCGATCCGTCAAACCTTCCAAACCCCCAGCGGCATCACCCTCGCTTACCTGGCGTGGAAACCCGAAACGGCCACAGAGCCCCTACTGCTACTCCACGGTATGGCCGACCACGCGGGCGTTTGGGTAGACTTCGCCGCCGGGCTCAACCAGCGCTTGGACAATCGCTTTCACATCATCGCGCCAGACCTGCGGGGCCACGGTAACAGCGACAAGCCCAACACTGGCTACGGGTTCGCCGATGTAATTGCCGACCTCACCGCCCTCATGGCAGACCAGCACTGGCAATCGGCCCATATCCTCGGCCACTCCTGGGCAGGCAAAATGATCGCGGTTTGGGCGAGGCAAC